>JBBQST010000139.1:0-9807 GCA_038213625.1 Thermoflexales bacterium | reverse complement strand
CCCCCGACCCCTAAAGGGGAGTCGCTGATGACGTCTTCGACACCCCTTTAGGGGTCGGGGGTCTCAGAAACCAGACTCAATCCTGGCGCGTTGGTGGATTTTCGCATTCGTGATCCTTATTTTCGTGCCTATGGGGCGTCCGCCGGACGCCCCTACGACAAGGTCGTGCAAACCACAGCTTATACCCTGTCAAGCGACTTTCGAATTGCCCTAGGGCTACGGCCAGGCCTCGGCCGACGATCCTGGCACGTGGGTGACGGTGTATCAAGCCAGCAGCCAGCAGCCAGCCGCTAGCGGCTGGTGTCGCGTCGCACTAGCGCAACACGATTTTGGTCCACTCTTCAATCCAGGCATCGCGGTTTGTGTTGATCTGCTCGGCGGGCAGGGTGAACACTTGCCTGGGGGCCGGCGCAAATTGCACAAACACGTCGGGCAATGGCGTGTCGGTGACGGCGGGATAGACAAACATTTGCAGGGGAATGTCTTTTTGGACCTCTGAGCCCAACATGAAGTCTACAAACTTTTCGGCCAGTGCTCGATTCTTCGTGCCTTTCAGGATGCCGACAAATTCAATTTGCTCAAAGGCGGTGCCATCCATGTTGGCCGTCGGCGGTTCGGTGAGCTTGCCCTCGCTGTAGAACACCTCGGCTGGGGGGCTGGTCTGGTATGACACCACCAACGGCCGTGGGCCCTTGCCGCTGCTGCCGCTGAACTGGGTGTAATAGGCATCACTCCAGTCGGGACTGACGAAGACATCGTTGGTGCGCAGATCGGCCCAAAATTGCTTCCACGTGTAATCGCTGCCCTCGGGGAAGGCGGCGATGGTGGCCAATAGGAAGGCCAGGCCGGGTGAAGACGTGGCCGGATTCTCGACGATCAACTTGCTGCGCCACATGGGATCGGCCAGCTCGCGCAGGTCTGCGGGCGGCGTGCCAACCGTCTTGTCGTAGTTGATGGCAACGTGGCCGACATTGACCGGCAACAACTGGTTGCTGGCGTCCAACTTGAGTCGGTCGGCGATATTGGCCAGGGCCGGCGCGGCATACGGCTCGAAAATGTCGGCCCCCAGAGCGCGGCTGAGAAAGGTGTTGTCGACCCCATACAGCACATCGGCAATGGGTGCGCCTTTGCTCAGGATGGCCTTGTTGAGCACACTGGCGGCATCACCACTTTTGAGCACATTCACTTTGGCGTTGTTGTCGGCCTCGAATTGCTTGAGCACATCCTCGCTGATGCTGAAACTGTCGTGTGCCAGCACGTTGAGGGTGGTGAGTTGGCCGCTGGCCGGTGCGGCTGAACCCGCCGATGTTTGTGCGGCACGCGGCGGCGGCGCGGCACATGCGGCCAACGCCAGCCCCATCAGCACCAAAAAGCTTTTTCGACTGAACTTATTCATGCGTTCTCTCCATGATCTTGCGTGATTTTTTATGTTTGAGATGTTTGAATACACAGCAGCATGCCTTGCCGGAGCGAGACAGCGGCTGTGTTCTCCAACATCACATTGCTGACGCCACGCGCCGGCCCCACGACCAGCGATTCGTCGCGCAATGGATATTCCAGCCGCTCGGTGCGAATGCCATGCGCATCACCCCCAAACGGCACCAATGAAACGAGGTCGCCGGCCGCTCCATGCAGTGTGAGTGTGCACGGTGTGTTGCGGGCATCGATCAGGGAAATCTGGACGGGGCCATGCGCGATGATGACGCGGCCCGCGACTGTGCGACCCGCACCGAGCACTGGCATGGCCAGAAGCATCATGTTGGCCAGCTCGTGATCGATGCGGCCACCCAATGCGCCGAGGATGATGATGTCGTTGTCATCAGCATCGTGCACCTTGGCCAACAGATTGATCGCCAGAAGCAGCGCCAGCTCCAAATCCGTTTCGTCCTTGGCGGGTGGGTGCCTGTGCAATTGCGTGCCGAGGTGTTCCAGGCGGCCCACCTCGTCAGGACTAAGCGAATCGAAATCGCCAATGGCGTGGTGCGGGTGCAGGCCGAGACGCAGCGCGGCTGTTGCGCCGCCATCGGCACATATCAGCACGTTCTGGGGCTGGTGCCAGCGTTGCACGTCCTGCGGCGAGGGAGGGTTGCCATTGGCAATCACAATGATGCGCATCCAGATTTTCCTTTGGGTTGCCCACTGTCCAGTAATGACTTGCGTGCTCTGAAAATTGGAACCTGACGTGCGCGGCGGTGGGCAACAAAAACGCCTTACACGGACGAGCCGGGTAAGGCGTTGCATGAATCGGTTGAGATTCCGGTGCGCAAGATGAAATCATCAAGAACATCGCTACAAGTCCCTACGCTGGCATGATCCAGATCAGGTTCCGTGAGCGGTCGCGCGGCGCGACATGGCTCACCTGGGTCGGCACCGGTTTAGCTAGGTACCCTCTCAGCCCGCGTCCGCGGACTCCCCGTGCCACAACTTGCGTTGCAGCCTATTCAGTTGTAGGCGCGATTATATATGCCGCGATGCAGCATGAACGGGAATTTTCACGATTGACAGTGTCCGCTGGAACCGCATGCCAAACGATCAAGCCCTTGGGGCGACACTTGCCGTGAGGTGATATTGAAATTTATCTCTAAGTAAGTCGCCAAAAGTTCTTGTTCTCCACTCCATCGTCGTTCCCGCTTCGGCTCCGCTCAGTGCAAGCTTCGGCTCCGCTCAGGGAACGGGCTCTAGCGAGCCTCGGTGGCTGAGCGGAGCCGAAGCCACTAGGACGACGGGAGCAGCAGAACTTTTGGCGACATACTTAGGCCAATGGACCGATTCCTGTAAAAGCCGTCGTCACCTCGTGTATGGAAGTAAATTCAGTGAGGATGATGTCGCCAGCTCGGCCGTCATCGAGTTGCAAATGGCATATCTCGGCCGCGTCAACGGCTGCACGAACGCCGTCGGTGGCATTGTCGTCCGGCGCAAAACTGCCCGACCATGCTCCCGGTGCTGATTCGTGCTCGATGATGCTGACCAGGACATCCTCACTCAGGATTCGATTCCCAATTTTTATGGTTCCCAACATGTAATCTCCCATGATTTGGTTATTTGCAATAAACTTAACTGAAGGGTCCAAGCAGTACTGCCGCATAGGTCATGTGGTGAAAAACTCGCGCTCCCACTGAAACGGCACCCCTGCATCCCGCGCGGCCTGCTCATCTTCGGGCCGGTCGCCCACAAATAAGACACCCTCACGCGCGGCATCAGGGTGCGCGGCCATCGCTTCGCGCAGCATGGCTCCGCTGGGTTTGCGGCGCGCACAATCGGCAGCTTGGTTATAGGCAGGGTTGCGAGAGCGCCGGTCGCTGTAGCACACGGCCACAAACGTATCCGGCTCCAGGCCCAGTGCGTTGAGCGCCCGGCTGAGCTTGTCTTGCACCTCCGCCTCAGTGTTATAGCCAAACGCCACGCCGCCCTGATTGGTCGCGATGGCAATGGTGTGGCTGCGCTGCCTTAGCGATGCCAAAACTTCAACGCGGCGGGGTAGTGCAGCCACCCGTGCGAAGGGGCGTTTGGGGTTGATGTAGCTTTCGATCAGGGTGCCGTCGAGGTCGAAGATATGGAGCATTTAGGTGTAGATCAACGGTTGCATGAGCCAGTGCTATGCTTGAAGAAGCCGCTCTCGCTCGATGTGTGTTTGCAACTGATCCATGTCTACGCCAATTTTAGCCACCAAGCTGTATATCCCATCTCTGCCGCCTAAAGTTGTCCCACGCACACATTTGATCGAGCGGCTGAACGCGGGCTTGCACCGCAAGCTCACGCTCATCTCGGCCCCAGCCGGGTTTGGCAAGAGCACGCTGGTCAGCGAATGGGTGGCGGGTTGCGGCCGGCCGGTGGTGTGGCTGTCGCTGGATGGTGGCGATAACGAGCTGCCGCGCTTTCTCAGCGGCATTGTTGCAGCCGTGCAGACGCTTGCCCTGGGCGCAGCCGATGACGTTGCAACCCCTATTGGAGCCGGGGTGCTTGGGATGCTGCAATCGCCTCAGCCCCCACCCACCGAATCAATTTTGACTGCGTTGCTCAATGAAATTGCTGCGCAGATCGCGCCGTTTGTCCTGGTTCTGGACGACTATCACAGCCTGGATTCCAAACCGATTGATACGGCGCTTACCTTTTTGATCGAACGCCTGCCGCCTCAGATGCATCTGGTGATCGCGACGCGTGAGGATCCGCATTTGCCGCTCGCCCGATTGCGCGTTCGCGGCCAATTGACCGAGTTGCGGGTCACCGACTTGCGATTCACACCCGCCGAAGCTGCTGATTTCCTCAACCGTGTGATGGGCTTGCGCATCTCAGAAGAAGATGTTGCGGCATTGGAAACCCGCACGGAGGGTTGGATTGCCGGCCTGCAATTGGCTGCCCTGGCCTTGCAAGGGATGAGCTCGACGCAGACGCATCAGGACGCACATCACTTTATTAAATCGTTCACCGGCAGTCATCGTTTCGTTTTGGATTACTTGGTTGAAGAGGTGTTGTTACAACAATCCGAACACGTCCAGACATTCTTGTTGCGCACCTCGATTCTCGATCGGCTATGCGGCGCGTTGTGCGATGCCGTCATGCTCGACTCTGCCTCTGCCACACCGGGGCAGGCGACCCTGGAATATCTTGAGCACGCCAATCTGTTCATGATTCCTCTGGACAACGAGCGGCGTTGGTATCGCTATCACCATCTCTTTGCGGATCTGTTGCGCCAACGCTTGAACCAGACCGGCTCTATAACTCCAGATCAAGCGAGACAGCATGTGGCTGAATTGCACCTGCGTGCCAGTTGCTGGTTCGAGCAAGAGGGCTCGTCGGCCGATGCCATCCGTCATGCGTTTGCGGCTGGGCATTTTGAGCGCGCTGCAAACCTGGTTGAGCGGGAATGGCCGGCCATGCACCGGAGTTACTTTCGGTCCGCGACCACGCTGAGCTGGATGAAGGCGCTCCCAGATGAACTGATTCGCGCCCGGCCTGTGCTCAGCGTGGGCTATGCCTGGGAATTGCTGAACATTGGCGCATTGGAGGCCGCTGGGATCTGGTTGCGCGTTGCCGAACGGTGGCTGCTCATGACCGTAGACTCGCCGGTGCAACCGGAGGCGCGCACGGCCGAAAGGGTTGTCGTTGACGAAGCCGAATTTCGAGCGTTACCGTCGTCTATCGCCACGGCTCGCGCCTATCTGGCGCTGGCGCTCGGCGATATATCTGGCACGGTGATGAATGCCCGCCGTGCACTCGACCTCTACCCAGCCGATGACCATGTCGGGCGTGGGCCGGCCACTGCACTGCTGGGGCTTGCCTATTGGGCCGGCGGCGATCTGGAATCAGCATATCGGACGCTGGCCGATGGCATGACAAGTTTTCAAATGGCCGGCAACATTCTATTCGCGATCGGCGGCACTTATGGGCTGGCGGATATCAGGATCGTGCAAGGCCGCCTCCACGACGCAATCAGCATCTATCAGCAGGCATTAAAGCTGGCGCTGGCACAAGGCGAGCCGCTGCTACAGGGCACGGCCGATCTGTATTTGGGATTGAGCGAGCTGTATCGTGAGCAGGGCGATTTGGATGCCGCTGCAACGCACTTGCTAAAAAGCGAGACGTTGGGCGAGCCAGCGGCACTGCCCGATTGGCCGTATCGCCTGTCCCTGGCCCAGGCCCGAATGAAACAGGCTCAGGGTGATCTCGATGGCGCGCTCGACCTGTTGGACAAAGCCGAGCGGCAGTATTTCAGGGGACCTGTGCCAGATGTGCGTCCCATCGCGGCGATGAAGGCTCGGGTGTGGGTGGCGCAGGGCAAGTTAGCCAAAGCTGTGAGTTGGGCTCGGGAGCGCGGCCTGACCGTTGATGATGATCTCAGCTACCTGCGAGAGTTCGAGCACATCACTCTGGCGAGGCTGCTGATTGCCCACTCTAAAAGCGACCCGGCAGCGCCTTACATTCACCAGGCTCTGACGTTGCTTGAACGACTCCTTTACGCGGCGGAATCAGGTGGAAGGACGGGCAGTGTGATTGAAATTCGGGTGTTGCAGGCGATGGCGTATGAGGCACAGGACAACATCGCGGCTGCGCTTGTGGCGCTGGAACACGCACTCACACTGGCACAGCCCGAGGGCTACGTGCAAATTTTTGTGGATGAAGGCGCACCGATGGCGACCCTGTTGCAAACCGCCGCGAAACACGGTGTTGCTTCGAACTATGTGAGTCGTTTACGTGCTGCCTTTGGGGAGGCCGAGGACAAAACGCCCGTGACTCAGCCCTTGATCGCGCAGTCTGCTGTGGCCATTGAGCCACTCAGCGAGCGGGAGATCGAAGTGCTCAGGCTTCTCAGGACTGAGATGGACGGCCCCGAAATCGCTCGCGAACTCCAGGTGTCACTGAACACGATGCGCACCCACACCAAAAATATATTTAGCAAGCTAGGGGTGAACAGTCGCCGGACGGCCGTGCGGCGTGCCGAGGAACTTGGCCTGTATCGGTAGCGTGTCGTTTGCGTGAGTCTGGAAATTCACGATCATAATTTGGTGACGCCCTAAATCCCAGCCCTGACAGGTTTCTCGAATCGCCTGCCGGGGCGTTTTTGTTTTCCTCAACTTGCTTGGTCGCGTGAATCACCACATCAATCACCAATTGTGGTGATGACGGCTCACCACATTGATTTGTAGGGTCTCGTCAATGAGCGACACACACGCATCCACTGAAACTCCGGATGAGCCTGGACTGTACGAAATTCGCGTCAAGGGTCATCTGACCGAGCGGTGGGCTGATTGGTTTGAAGGCCTCACGCTCACGTTGGAAGACAACGGCGATTCCCGCCTCACCGGTCCAGTGGTCGATCAGGCCGCATTGCACGGCTTGCTCAGAAAAGTGCGCGATCTATGCCTGACCTTGCTGCTGGTCAAGCGCCTTGAGCCTGGGCCAGTCGACGTATTCAATGACATTTCATAGATTGAATCGCGCGCTCAAACCTACTCAATTATTTAAACAGATAAATCAAAAGGCAAATATGAATTCAATCCAAAAAACTGCAAGAGCCACGGGCATTCTGATCCTGATCATGGCTGTGATCGCGCCATTTAGCATGTTGTACGTGCCGGCCACGCTGATCGTGCCAGGCGATGCCGCAACCACAGCCCACAATATTTCGGCTTCTGAATCGCTATTCCGTCTTTCACTGATTAGCGACGCATTTGTCTTTTTAATTGAGATTGTGCTATGCGCGTTACTGTATATCCTGCTGAAACCGGTCAGCCAAACCCTGTCGCTGGTGTCGGCATTTGCCCGGCTGGCCATGACGGTGATGCAAGGCATTAATCTGCTAAATCACCTGATTGTGTTGCTGCTTGTAGGGGGTGCCGGCTACCTGACTGTGTTCAACCCCAATCAACTGCATGCGCTCATGTTGCTGTTTCTCAATGCCCATGAATCCATGGTGTTGATTTGGGGATTGTCATTTGGACTTCATCTTGCGGTGCTCGGCTATCTGGTATTTAAATCGATCTACCTGCCAAAATTTGTGGGCGTCTTATTGATCATTGCCGCAGCGTGCTATTTCACCCAGAGCTTTGGAACTATGTTGCTGCCGGCTTACCAGCAGATCTTCACCTCACTGGGCGCACTGTCTGTAATTGAAATCGCATTCCCGCTGTGGCTGGTGATCAAGGGTGTCAATTTAGCAAAATTGAAGCACACCCCCACAACGGCGATGTCATCGGCTCACATTTAGATGAACACGGGTTCAAGTCAATAAGGATAAACCTATGAAAGCAATTGTTAACACTGTATACGGCTCCCCCGATGTTCTCAAACTCAAAGAGGTCGCGCAGCCGGTGCCCAAAGCCAATGAAGTTCTGATCAAGGTTCACGCAGCCTCGGTTAATTCAGCCGACCTCCATCTCCTCAAAGCGGACCCGTTTCTAGCTCGACTGGGCATTGGGTTGTTCAAACCCAAAACCACCATTCTCGGCGCTGATGTCGCGGGCCGTGTCGAAGCCGTCGGCAACGCCGTCACGAAATTTAAACCGGGTGATGCGGTTTTTGGCGACCTTGCGGCGTGTGGCTTTGGCACATTCGCCGAGTATGTATGCGCGCGTGAAGATGCTCTAGTGTTGAAGCCGGCGAATCTCAGTTTCGAGCAGGCTGCGGCGGTGCCGATGGCGGCTGTTACGGCGTTGCAGGGTTTGCGCGACAAAGGTCACATTCAGGCCGGCCAGAAGGTGTTGGTTTTAGGCGCATCGGGCGGGGTGGGGATGTTTGCGGTGCAGATTGCCAGGGCGCTCGGTGCTGAGGTGACCGGCGTATGCAGTACCCAAAAAATGGCGATGGTGCACGCGATTGGGGCCGACCACGTCGTTGATTACACGAAAACCGATGTGACTCAAAGCGGCCAGCACTACGACCTGATTTTTGATGCCGCAGCCTATCGCTCGTTTAAGGATTACAAACCTGTCCTCAGCCCCACCGGCACCTATGTGCTGATCGGTGGTTCCATGTCGAACCTGGTCGAGGTGGGCATTCTGGGTGGATGGCACTCCAGAAAGCAGGGCCAGACCTTTACCAGCCTGATGGCGCATCCCAACGCCCAGGACTTGGCAACCGTGAAAGCGATGCTGGAAGCCGGCCAGGTAAAGCCCGCGATTGACCGGTGTTACCCGCTGAGCGAGGTGCCGGATGCACTCCGCCATGTGGATGCCAGACGGGTGCAGGGGAAGGTCGTTATCGCCGTGGCGCGGGATCCCAAAGAATGAAAGAAATGATAAGACCGATGACTGGCAAAATTTGCCTGATAACCGGCGCCTCCAACGGCATCGGCAAAGCCACGGCGCTGGCACTGGCCCAGCAGGGCGCGCGAACGCGGGTGTATTTGGCGGCGTCACCGAAGGTAGAGGGTGTGACTGGCCACTATTGGGAGCAGTGCAAGGCGGTGCCGTCGGGGCCGGCCTCCTATGACGAGGCGAGTTGGTGCGGCTATGGGAGATGAGTGAGAAGCTGGTTGGGATGGGCGTGGTTGTGGACTATTAGTCTGTCAAAGCAAAGACTTTAGGTTAGTCCAAGGGCGAACCTGAGACTTGATGGAAACGATTACTCCAAGCCGTCACTCCCGCGCAGGCGGGAATGACGTTGTAATGTAAAGTCTTTCCTTTGACAGACGACTATCCTAACGAGGATACGTGTTTTAGGCTTGCATATTTGACGGGTGCTTAAGCAACAGCTGCGCCACGGCTGACGTCTTGTTTCGATGGTTGAAGGAGAGTGTGGCTATTCAGGTAGAGCTGTTACGCTTTGTCGATGTTGCGGCCACCGTGCAATAGGCGATGCCATCAGTAGATCAGGCTTTTTGATATGTGCCGCGAGCTACCTACAACGGCTCCCCCACATCAATCCGGTTGCCGTCGGGATCGGCGAACACAAAAGTGCGCAGGCCGAAGTCGGCATCGCGCATGCTTTTGATGATGCGCACGCCCCGGCTGGTGCAGGTCGCATACAGCCGCGTGGCGTCATCGACCAGCAGGTGCGCGACATTCTGGGTGGTGGCCTTGTGCCCCTTGCTCAGGCTCAGGTGAAGCTCGGCCGCGTCCTTCTCCAGGATGACGAAGCCGACGGGGTTCCCGTTCTCGAAGGTTTTTTGAAACCCGAGGATGCCGCAGTAGAACGCCACCGCCGCGGCCATATCTGTCACGGCCACCGTCGGCGCCATTCGCCCAAACTTCACGTCATTCGATTCTTCGCGCATTGCATCGCTCCATTCTCAACGCACAGACCAGAGGCCACGGTCAAGGCGGTGCTTACTGCCGAAGCATGGTCTCATTTTGCGGAGCGATGTCCGCC
>JBBQST010000138.1:0-9851 GCA_038213625.1 Thermoflexales bacterium | reverse complement strand
ACAAGCGCGCGTTGAGTTCAACTCCATCACAGCCAGGTCAGCGCCAGTTCAACCTCAAACCGGCCGACTTCGCGCTTGCTCACATTGCGGATGATGGGCCGGCGCCACTCGGCCGGCACCTCTGGCGGCAGCGCGCCCAATGCCTCCAATACCTTGATCACCAGCGGATCTCGCGCATCGCCGTTGCCGCTCTCCACCTTCACAGTAATCCCAATCGGCCCCCACTGCGTGTCGCGCAGTGCCAGCCCATAGTAGCCATCGGCCCCACTTTTCATGGCCAAATTCGGCACCTGGCTCATAAAGACCGTGTCCATTCGCTCGGGGCCGGCCACCATGTCGGGGTGGGCGCGCATGGCCTGCCACGTCGTCGCCAAACCTTGTTGATATTGCGTCGATGCGGCATCGGGCGCGGCCAGTGTCGCGAACATGCGCGCGGCATGGTTCAGCTGCAACGCAAATGCCGGCACGCCACAGCCATCGATGCCATAGGGCACGCGTTCTGCGCCCGACAGAGCTCGCAAGGTTCGAATGTTGAGCTGTTGCACCGGATGCTCGGGTTGCTCATAGCCGGTGGGATCTGCCTCCAGTGCCAGCGCAGCCGCCAGCATGCCGGTGTGCTTGCCCGAGCAATTGCTGTGCAACACCGTTGGCTCCTGCCTGGCCTGCCGCAGCGCTTTGCTGGCCTCGGGATCAAACGGCATGTGCGCGCCACACATCAGGCACTCGGTGCCCAGATTGATTTTCTTGAGATAGCTCGACACGGCCTCGGTGTGCCGTGCCGCGCCGCTGTGCGAGCCGCACGTGATCGCGATCTCTTTGGGTGAGAGCGCAAAGTGCGTGGCCGCGCCGCTCTGAAATAAGGCCTGGGCCTGAAACGGCTTGGACGAGGAGCGCATATGAGCGGTCAATTCGGGATTGCCGGCATAGGCTAATAACTTGCCGGCAGGATCCACGATGGCCACCGAGGCCGTGTGACGATTTTCGATCAGGTCGCCGCGATAGCTATAAATGTGTGCGCTCATTGCTGGGCGGGGTTATACCATTTCTGAAAGCGGTGAGCGGTGAGCGGTGAGCTGGGAGCTGAGAGCTGAGAGCTGGGAGCTGGGAGCTGGGAGCTAAGAACTCTTGCTCATCGCTCTCTGCTCTCTGCTCACCGCTCCCAGCTCCCAGCTCACCGCTCACCGCTCATCGCTTGCCGGCCCTGGCCTTCGATTTGGCTTGCTCGATCCAATCATCGAAATCAATGTTTTGCAGCTTGGAGGGTTGGATGATCTTTTCCAACTGCGAGCGTTTGGCTTTGGCCAGTGCTTTGTAGGTGGTAATGCCGGCCTTGCTGAGGCGTTTGGCATAGACCGCGCCGATGCCGACGATGTCGGTCAGGGCATCCTCTTCTGAAGGGGTTTCAGCCACGGGTTCGATAGCGGCTTTACGCTTACCGGCCGTGCGCACAGGCACTGGCGCACTCAGCTCGTCCAACCCAGTGGGGCGGGTTTCAGCGGGGCTATCACTTGGAGTTGGCAACGATTCACGGCTTGTAAACTCAGATCGAGTGGTTCGCTCAGCCTGGGTCGCAAGTTCGGCTTGCGCCGCGAGCTCGGCTTGCGCCGCGAGCTCGGCTTGCGCCGCGTCCACTTGTGCCTTCAATGTTTCAATTCGTTTGGCGGGTGAAGTCAGTTTGGCGTTGGCGGCCTCCGCCTCGCCCTGCGATTGCTGTAATTGTGCTTCCAGCTCAGCCACGCGCGTACGAAGCGTGTCCATTTGTGCATCCAGCTCGGTATAAGCCGCCTGTGCACCCTGCAACTGTTGCTCCAACGCTTGCTTTTGCGCTTCATATTCGGCTTCGCGCCCGGCACTTACAGCTGATGCATCAGCGGCAGTTTGCAGGTCGGCCAGTTGCGTCGACAGGTTATCGAAGCGGCTTTGCTGCAGCGCCACGGTCTCGTTGGCCGCGTTCACATCGCTCAATAGATCAGAAATGGTGGCATTTTGTGCGTCCAACTGGGTGAGCACATCGTTCAAGCGCGCATCTTTCGTCGCCAGTTCCAGCTGCACCTCGGCCAGTTGTGTCTCCTGCTCATCAAGCTCGTGGTTCAAATCCGAGATGGTCGAGATGCGCTCGGCCAGCACCATATTGGTGTTGGTCATGGCCTGCTCATGTTCGTCCAGTTTGTGTTGTAGCCCGGCCAGCCGCTGCTCCAGATCAGCCGGTTGCGCCTTGAGTTGGGCCAGCTCCATATCGCGCGCCTGAAGCGCCTCGCGCGCCATTTCCAGGCTGGTGCGAACATTGCCCAACTGTGTTTTAAGCTCGCCAATTGTGGCATCGCGAGATTGAACCGCCTCCTGCGTCAGCGCCAATGCGTCCTGCTCATGCGCGACATTGGTTGACGCCTGTGCAATAAGAGGTGTGACGCGAGCCGCTATCAAAGGCGCGATCGAGGCGATGGGGGCAGTGGAATCAACGGCGTCAACCGAGCCGGCATTGTCCTGGGTCAGTTGCAGTTTATCGAAGCGAACGTCGGCACGCGCAATCTCATCGCGAGCCTGATCCATCTGGGTTTGCAGTTCGGCCAATTGCGCTTCCAAATTATCCACCTGTGCATCGCGGGCTTTAATGAGACTGGTGGCGGCATCGAGTTGGCTGGCCAGTGCGGCCGTGTCATTTGGGGGAGCCGTGTCAGCGACGGCATCGTGGTCAACAACGACGGTGTCGGTTGTGACGTCGTCAACCTCATCCACGCGGGTGAGTTCGGCCTGCTCCACCGGCATCAGTGCCAGCGCAACCGGCACGGTCCGGGCCTGTTGCAGCGATGCCTGCAAATCCGCAATCGCGCCCTCATAGGTGATGAGCCGGCGATGGGCTTCATCCAACGCAACCTGGCGCAACTGCACCGCGCGGTTGGCATTGGCCAGCTGCGAATGGGCGACATTGATCTGATTCTGCAAATTGCGCACCGCCGCTTTGGTGGCCTCGCGCTCGGCTTCCCGCGCTTCATCCAGCTCGGTGGCCGACGGACTCACAAACGCCAATGCCTTGGGGCGCGGTGCCTCATACAGCCGCTCGGTGGACGGCTGCGCAGCAACGGCCTGGGCCAGCCGCTCGTTTTGCTCAGCCAGTTCAAAGACGCGCTGACGCAGGGCCAGCCAGTTGAACAAAATCCACACATAGAGTGCCGCGATCAGCAACAGCAACACCCCCAGCAACGCCAACACCCATTCTGGAAGCGAGTTCAGCAATGTCACCATTTCATCTCCTGCCGTGCGCAACTGACCCAGCGGCTGCCATGATTCGACGCTGATTCATGGCCGGATTATATTGTGACGCGGCATTTCACGGTTGGGCAACCCCAGTCACTTCAGCACAGTCAAACATGATCTTCCACAATGGCGCACAAAGCCTATAAAAAACAGGTGTGAATCAGGTGTGAATATTGACTCAAGCAGCCGCCCATGGGCACTCAGAATGGTTTCCAAACAGGGCTGGTCTGCTAGAATCGCTCGCATGGACTTCGTAGAGAGCGGCATTGCCGCCGGCACTGCTCCCGCCGCCGCTGGTAATAACCCTGGCACAGTGGTTTCACTCGCGGACATCGCCGAAATCACACCGAACTCACCCGTGTCCGCATCCTCCACCCCTACATCAACATCCAGCCTCAGCCCGCGCCGGCCCGATTGGCTGAAGGTGCGCGCGCCTTCAGGCGAGACCTATCATGAACTGAAACGCTTGATGCGCAGCAAAACGCTGCACACCATTTGCGAAGAAGCCAATTGCCCGAACCTGGCCGAGTGCTGGAGCCGTGGCACCGCCACGTTCCTGATCATGGGCGACACCTGCACCCGCAGCTGTGGCTTCTGCGACGTGAAAACGGGCATGCCCGCTGATCTGGATTGGGCCGAGCCCCTGCGCGTGGCCGCGGCTGTGGTGCAAATGAACCTGCAACACGTCGTCATCACCTCGGTTAATCGAGATGAGCGCAAGGACGGCGGTGCACCCATCTTCGCCCTGGCCATTCGCCGCATTCGCAAGGTCAAGCCGGATTGCACCATCGAGGTGTTGATTCCGGACTTCAAGGGCAACGAGGCCGCGCTGGAAATCATCATGCGCGAGCAGCCCGATATTCTGAATCACAACGTCGAGACGGTGCCGCGCCTGTTTAGAAAGGTGCAGCCGCAGGACCACTACGAATGGGCGTTGACGACGCTGCAGAACGCCAAGAAGCTTCAACCCGACGCGGTGACCAAGACCGGCATCATGCTGGGACTGGGCGAAACGCTGGACGAAGTGCTCGGGGTCATGCGCGACCTGCGCGAGATCGATGTGGACATTCTGACGCTGGGCCAGTACTTGCAACCCAGCAAAAAGCACCTGCCCATCGACCGCTATTGGGAGCCCAAAGAGTTTGCCGATCTGCGCAAGATTGGCTACGAAATGGGGTTCAAGTGGGTGGAAAGTGGCCCGTTGGTGCGCAGCTCCTTCCGTGCCGAGTTCCAGGCCCGCGCGCTCAGCAAGCGCTGGCGGCAAAACAATCCCGCCAAAGACATCGGCACCGCCGCATCTGCTGCTGGCTAAATTGAATGAACAAGCGTGAAGCTTTACGCTTGAACTGTATTTGTGAAAAGAACTATTTCGCGCTTGCTCACGCGCATCTTAAATGCCGGAATTGATCTCTATGAGCGCATCCGTATGACGCCGCGCACGTTGCCGTTTGCCTCGGCCGTGCTGGTTGGCTTATTGCTATTGGATGCCGTGTTCGTCATTGCACACACGGCTGCGCCTCAGGGTGCGTTTGCCAGCGTGGTGTCGGCCATCGGCAACGCGGCGGTTCAGGCCACTGCTGTACCCACTCGCGTGCCTACACGAGCGCCGACTGCGGTGCCGGCCAAGCTGCGCCGACGGGTGCTGCCCACGCCCACTGCGGTGCCGGCTGTCGCCACCGCCGAAGCCTTCATCATCGAGTTGGCTGCCCAACCCGCCACCGAGGCCTGTCCCAACCCCATCGGCCAGCTGGTGACCGAGACGGTGCAGAGCAAAGTGGTCGGCGCGCCGGTGCCGGTGCACGTGTATTTGCCGCCGTGCTACAAGCCGGGCCAGTTCAAATACCCCACGCTGTATCTGATTCAAGGCAACAACCACGAGATCGGCGGCTGGATCGACATCGGGGCCACCCGCATCGCGGACATGCAGATGAGCCTGGGCACGCTGCCGCCATTTATTATTGTCATGCCAGCCAATGGCCAGTATGGCCGCAACCCCTACACCTGGTCAATGAAGGGGCCGAACTCGTACGAGGGTTTTCTGATCAACGAGTTGGTGCCTTATATCGATGGCACTTTTAGCACCTGGGGCACCCGCGACGGCCGGGCCATTGGCGGCATCTCACGCGGCGGCTATTGGTCCATCGAGGTGGCTTTTAGCAACGCCAACGCCTTCAGCATCATGGGCGCACACAGCCCGTCGATTACAGACAAGCTCATCGGGGTGGGAGCCAATTTCACCATGCTGAGCATGGCCAGGGCCATCACCGACGTCGGCACCCTGCGCATCTGGATCGACGCGGGCAATCGCGATTGGGCGCAGAAAGACGCCAACAAGCTGGCCTCGGATTTGGACAAAATCAGCGTGCCGTATCAACTGAGCTTTGGTGAAGGGCCGCATGATGATGCGACCTGGGCCAACCGCGTGGCCGATTACCTCGCGTTCTACTCATCCACCTGGCCGCGCATTCCAAAGGCCCTGGGGGATGTGACCGAGTCGGCACCCGTGCAGCTTCCAACCCAGACCGCGATGCCGGCGGAGCCACCCGCAGCAGAACCCGTGGTGGAACCGACGGTTGCGACAGAAGCGACACCCGAAGCCACCCCCGAAGCCACCTCAGAGCCGGTGCCAGACATTGCACCCGAGATGACGCCGGAGGGTGGTTCTGAAATTATTCCCATCGTTCCCCCCGATATAACGCCCGAAGCGACACCGGAGGCAGAAGGCTGAGCGTGAACACTGAGTCGGACATCCTGCAAGATGTCCGATTTCTTATACCGCAGGTGCAACTTTCAACGCCCGGGCTTCGTCCTTTACACAAAACGCCTTAAAGCACTTCTGAACTACATTAATCATGCGTCGTATTTTGTTTTGGGTCGGCGTCGCCCTCAGCGCGATCTTCCTCTTTCTAGCCCTGCGCGGCCTCAAGCTGGATGAATTCTGGCGCGACCTGCAACAGGCCAATCTGCTGTGGCTGATCCCGGGCATCATCGTCTATTTCATCTCGGTGGCCGTGCGGGCCTGGCGCTGGGCCTATATGCTGCGGCCATTCAAGCAGCTTAGTGTGGGCCGGATGTACCCCATCGTCGTGATCGGTTACATGGGCAACAACATTTACCCCGCCCGCATCGGCGAGATTGTGCGCGCCTATGTCTTGCAGCGCAACGAGGGCGTGCCGATTGCGTCATCACTGGCCACGGTGTTCATGGAGCGGCTGATCGACGGCATCGTAATGGTCGGCTTTGTGCTGTTCGCACTGCCCAATGTCCCGAGCTTGAACGACACGGTGCGCTCGATTGTGACGTTTACCTCGCTGGTGTTTGCGGTCGGTGCGGCGGTGTTCTTTGCCCTGGCCCTGGCGCCACGCAAGGCCGAGCAATTCGCCCAAGCCATCATCTCCAGGGTGGTGCCGCTCCGGTTTCGAGCGCGGCTGATGAATTTTGTGGAGAAGTTTGTGGCCGGTGCACAAACGCTGCGCCGCCCAGCCGATTTGCTCGTGCTGCTGGGCAGCACCATCGTGATCTGGTTGATGGAGACGGTGAAGTATTGGCTGATCTGGCAGGGCTTCACGGCCAATCCCAACTTTCGTGAGCTGCCGTTTGTAGACTTCATGCTGTTCAACGGCGTGGCCAACCTGAGCACGGTCATTCCGTCCGGCCCTGGCTTCATCGGCACCTATGAGGCGGCTGGCGTGGCCGTATTCAGCACCATCGGCATCGAGCAAAGCCTGGCCCTGGCCTACGTCATCGTCATGCACATCGCGCTGTGGCTGCCAGTGACCCTGTTAGGCCTGTTCTACATGCTGCGCGAAGGCATGAAGTGGACCGATTTCCGCAAGGCGCAAACGGTGACGGAAGCTGGTGGCTAGTGGCTGGTGGCTGGTGGCTGGTGGCTGGTGGCTGGTGGCTGGTGGCTGGTGGCTGGTGGCTGGTGGCTGGTGGCTGGTGCGGAAATTTTGCGCACGCCTTCTTTACTAACAACTAACAACTAACAACTAACAACTAACAACTAACCACTAATATCCTTCTCATGAACATCGCAATCATCGGCGCTGGCGCAACCGGCCTCACCGCGGCGTGGGAGCTTTTGAAGGCTGGCCACCAGGTCACCGTATTTGAGGCCAACGATCGGCCGGGCGGGCTGGCAGCGGGCTTTAAGCAGCCGAACTGGAACTGGTCGGTCGAGAAGTTCTATCACCACTGGTTCGCCTCGGACAGCGATTTGCTGTGGCTGGCCGATGAGTTGGATGTGCGCAAAAAGGTCGTTTACACCCGGCCCAAGACGGTGTCGTTTTGGAAGGGTCAGTTCTACCCGCTGGATTCGCCGATGGCCGCGCTCACATTTCCCGGCCTGTCGATATTGGGCAAAATTCCGTTCGGCCTCGCCACTATTTATCTCAAGCTGCTCAAAAATGGCATTGCGCTGGAGAAATTCACCGCGCACGAGTGGGCCCGCCGCTGGATGGGCAGGGGCGCGTATGACGCCATCTGGCAGCCGTTGTTGCAGGGCAAGTTTGGGGATGAGTTCTACAAAAAGGTCAATATGGCCTGGCTGTGGGCGCGCATCAAATCCCGCACCACTTTTCTCGGCACCTTCGAGGGCGGTTTTCAGGCCTTTTTTGATGCGCTGGCCGAGCAGGTGAAAACGCGCGGCGCGACCGTGCGCTACAAGGCTCGCGTCGAAAGTCTGTCGTGGGTCGAGGCCAAAGGGCAGTGGAAGGTCGAGATCAATGTGCCGTTCACGATTACGCCGCCGCAATATTTTGACCGCGTCTTGGTCACCACGTCGCCGCGGCTGATGACGAAGCTGGCCCCGCAGTTGCCGGCCAGTTACCTGGGCGAACTCAACGATCTGAAATCACTTGGCGCCATCGTCATGGTGCTGGCGCTCGACAAGCCGCTCAGCCCCAACGGCTATTACTGGCACAACCTGCCTAAAAATGACGGCTTCCCGTTTCTGGCGCTGTGCGAGCACACTAATTTTGTGCCGCGCCGGCACTTCGGCGGTCAGACCATCATCTATTGCGGCGATTATCTGTCGGCCGCCCACCCCTATTTCAGCCTGAGCGACGAGGCATTGCGCGCCATTTATTTGCCCGCGCTTAAACGTGTTAATCCCGACTTTGATCCGAGCTGGGTGCAAAACACGTGGGTGTTCAAAGAGACCTACGCGCAGCCGGTGCCGCTGGTCAACCACTCGCAGCATATTCCGCCGACGCAAACGCCGCTGCCGGGCCTGTTCTTCGCCAGCATGAGCCAGGTCTACCCATGGGATCGCGGCACCAACTACGCGGTGAAGCTGGGCCGCGAGGTAGCGGCGCAGATGGCGGCTGGCGGTTAGCTGCTGGCAATGCTGTGAGGCACAGATGGAAATTCCGGACCGTTATCTCGACATCATTCACGGGCAGTTGCCGAATCTCGATTCCAACACATTGCGCATGAATCGCGACGGCCTGGTGAATGACGTGGTCATCGTCGATGCGCGCTGGGTGTTTCGCTTCCCAAAAACCGATGAAGGCAAACGTGCGCAAGCACGGGAATCGCGCATTCTGGATGTGGTGCGGCAGTCTGTTGAAATGCCTGTGCCGGCGTTCACCCGGTTGAGCGATGCCGCCGTCGTGTATCCGATAATTTCGGGGGTGCCGTTGGATCGCAATCGCTGGTTACGCCAGTCTGGTGCAGTGCAAGATCAATTGGCCGAGCAGCTAGCCCATTTTTTGCGGCAGTTGCACAGCATTCCAGTCGAGACTCTGGCGCAATACGAAATTCCGGCCATCAAACGCGATGCGTCGCGTGACACATGGGTAGCGAAACTGGAAGACATCCAACACGAGCTATATCCCTTGTTGTGGGCGGATCAAAAAGCATGGGTGGCCGAGTTGTTCGCGCCAGTGTTGGCCGGCGAGTTGGATATGCAAACCTATTCCCCCAGCCTCACGCACTACGATCTTGCGTCGTATCACATTCTGTTCGATGAAGTTCAGCGACGTATCAACGGCGTCATCGACTTTGGCGTCGCGGGTATTGCCGACCCGGCCAACGACATTGCACTGCTTATCAACAATTTTGGCGAGCACTTTTTGCAGCGCATGCAGCCGTTTTATCCACATTTAGAGACGCTGCTGGATCGGGCACGATTCATGGCCGGCACATTGGAATTGGAGTGGGTGTTGGAAGGATTGCGATCCAAAGACGCCTCGTGGTTTACCGTGCATCTGGGACGTGCCCGTGATGTAAAACCGATTGGCATGCCGTTGACACGCTAACGATCGACCTCGCAAAATTGCGTCGGCATTCAATCCCATTCAACATAGTTCTATGCAACCCTGGAAACTTCGCTCCAAACGCACCTTGTTACACCAGCCGCCCTGGCTGACCGTCGAGGCGCATGAGATTGAGCTGCCCGATGGCCGAATCATTCCCGACTGGGCCTGGGTGCAAACGCCCGACTTCGTCAACGTCGTGGCCGTAACCACCGACGGCCAGTTCCTATGCTTTCGCCAGACCAAATACGCCATCGACGGCGTCTCGCTGGCGCCGGTCGGCGGCTACCTGGAACCCGGCGAAGACCCGCTGGCTGCGGCCCAACGCGAGCTGCG
>JBBQST010000137.1:0-9879 GCA_038213625.1 Thermoflexales bacterium | reverse complement strand
CAAACGCGCCGAATGCCATCTTGAAGAGGCCCGTCGCGTGAACGATGCCGATGCTCCCGCCTCACTGTCGATTCGCCTCGCGGGATGTGAAGGGATTTGGAACTTATCGACCGGCCGCCTGACAACGGCCCTGCAAAAACTTGATTCAGCAATGCGTCGCGCACAACAGGTGGCCGACCGAAATTACGCATGGTGGCTGGCAAACTATTCTGCCCGCGCGCACGTATCCAGCGGCGCAGCATCGCGCGGGTTTCGTCTCGCCGCATTTCATTACGATCTCGCCGTCGAAGCCCAATCATTCACAGATCAGGCCGAACTTGCCGCAACAGCCGCCTACTGTTTGTTTGCAGACAATAACGCGCCGGACGCTGCAAAATGGGCCGAAATCGCGGTTCGTGTCACAGATGACAACACGATCTGGCATTATCGGGTGCTGGCTCTGATGCGGCTGGCCCAAGTCCAGTTGCATAGGGATGAAAGTGCACATGCGCTGGAATCAATTCAGGCGGCGGAAACCCTGTTCGACTCTCAACCCATGTCATGGGAATTTGGGTTAGAGCTGTATCAAACACTCGAAAGAGTCTATATCCATGTTGGCGACTTAAACGCGGCACAGTGTGCGCGGCAAAAAGCGTTTCAAGTTGATGCTGAAATATGCCGCTTGGACGAAGTCATTTAATCCCGGCCTGGGCAATCCGCATTCTCTCTAAGGGATGCGCAACTCAAGATGTGAAGTTTGTTTTAAGTGGGTAATGATGTCCAAGGGCGAGGTTTTCGCTTTTGGGTTCGCCCCTAGAGTTGTAATCTATAGCGTCGACTTACAACAGCGCAATCGGCGCGCGAATGGTGGCGATGCTGCCCTGCTCGGTGCGTTCCAGGGTGAAGGTGCCGCGCAAATCTTCGGCCACCAGTGCCTGCACGATGTTGAGACCGAGGCTGGTTGGCGCTGTGCCACTGGTGGCATTGGCGGTGTTGCCGATGCCGTTGTCGCGCACCTCGGCCTCCAGCTGGCCGTTGCCGCTGTCGATCAGGTTCACCTCGATGCGGCCCTGATTGCGCCCAACAAACGCATGCTCCATCGAATTCGAGACCAGCTCGTTGACACACAGCGCCAGCGCCGTGGCCGCGCGTGAGGAGACGCGAATCTCGGGGCCAACCACCTGAATTTCCAGTTCGAGGCCGGGTGGTGTCATGTTGGCCAGCACTAGGCTGACCACGCGCTGGATGACTTCCTTCACATCGACCAGGCGAAACCCTTCGTGCGCCATGGCATCGTGCACGGCCGCGATGGACATGATGCGATTCACGGCCTCGTGCAAGGCGTCCTTGGCCGTGATCGTGCGATCATCGGCACGCCCATCGGACAGTTGCATTTGCAACAGCATCACCACATTTTGCAGGTTGTTTTTGACGCGGTGGTGCATCTCCTGCACGATGGCGGCGTTGCCGACCAGATGCGCGTTCTCGATGGCCAGCGCGATCTGGTTGGCCAGGGTCGTGCACACCTCAACCTGCCGGGCATCGAAGCCGGTGGCATTGTCCGACCACACATTGAGCAAACCAATGGGGCGCTCTTTGAGGATCAACGGCACACATAGCAAGGTGCGCAACCCGGCGTTTTGGGCCCACACCGAATGCTCGGCGCGCAACTCCAGGTGGGCATCGCCGATGATGACGGGCTCGTGCAGGGACTCAATCGTCAGCAGCGGCAGATCATTGACCGGCCACACTGGCTCGGGCCGAATGTTGGGCAGCGCGTCCCATACCGCACGCGGCGCAAACACATTCTCGTTCTCATCTAATAGCAATAAAGAACAGCGGCGCGCGCCCACTGCCTGGGCGGCCATCTCGGCCACCACGCGCAGGGTCTCATCCAGATACACCGGCGAGATGACGGCGCGGCTGACTTCGGCCACCGCGCTGAGCTCACGAACCTTGCGCTCGGTTTGTTCCTCCAGCACCGCGCGCTCCAGAATGCCGGCGACCACATCAGCGATGACAGCGACAAATTCCACATCGCTCTCGGTCCAGGTGTGCATCCGGTGCGTTTGCACGTTCATGGCCCCGATGACGCGGTCCTGACTGATGAGCGGCATGGCCAGCAAGGATTTGAACGAGCGCTCGCGAGTGTCCGGCACCTCGCGAAAACGCGGGTCTTTTTGAGCTTCGCGCACGGCCACCATCTGGCGTTGTTGAGCAGCCCAGCCGGTCAGGCCATGACCCATCAGCAGGTAGCCGTGATCGATGGCGCTGGGGTAGAGGCCGGTGGTGGCTTTGAGAATGAGCCGCTGACTGGATTCATCCAGCAGATAGATCGAGGTGGAATCGACATGCAGCACTTCGGTGGTGGTGCGGGTGATGATGTCGAGGATGGCGCGTAGATCGGATTTGCCGTTGACCATGCGGCAGATGCGGCGGATGGCATCCAGCTCGCTCTCGGTGCGGCGCAAGCGGTGACGGATGGTGCTGAGGCGCGCGCTGACGGAGGAGGCGATGCGGCGGGGTACGTCAGAACGCGGCACGTCAGAACGCGGCACGTCAGAACGAGCTGCATCGCGTGTTGAGCCAGAAACAGGAGTGTTGGGCGTTGGGGCCGGCATGAGCAGGATTGTAAATTGAGGAAATCGGCTATTTGCGCAAAACCACGATCATTCGATCACTGTTGGCAGAATCGTCCAGCGGCGGCATGGGCACCACCATATTGCCGAAGAACCGGGTCTGGCTGAATGCGCCGGACAGGTCGATAAGGGCGCGTAATTCCTGGGCCAGATACCAGCGGTGCTGATTGTGCGATTCGACCACGCGCTCGGGCTGGCCGGGGTTGTTGATGCGCAATTGCGTGGTGACCGTCCACTGTTGCGTGATCCAGTCGTAGGGATCATCGGCCGCGCCAAACAGGATCTCGATGGAGGTGCCGTCGGGGGCTTCGGACACCCACGAGTTGGGCAGGTTGTCGCGCCAGATGGTGCTGGGGTGGGCCATCTCGATGACGAAGATGCCGCCGGGCAACAGGTTGGCCGCCACGGCGCGCAAATGGGCCACCACCTGCTCGTTGGTGACAAGGTGACTGAGGCTCTCCATGAGATTTGCGGCCAGTGCCACGGGCTGTTTCAGCTTGAAGTCGGTCATATCCGCGCACACCAACTCCAGCTCCACGCCCTCTTCGTTCGCGCCGGTCTGGGCATAGTTCAGCATGTCCATCGACAGATCCAGCGCAACGGCGCGCCAGCCGCGGTGGGCAAACTCGCGGGCATGACGGGCGGGGCCGGCGGCCAGCTCCAGGAAGGACAGCGCAGGCGATACCTGATCCGCATGGACACCTCCAAATTCCCGCAAGCAATATTCCAGGAAGTTACATTCATCCACAAAATCTCGGTCGCCAAAGGCAATGTCGTAGGCCTGGGCTTCTGCGTAAAACTCGGGCGTGCTCATGAGCGGCATTCTCCGCGAGAACCCGAGTTTATTCAAGAAATTTTTTTTGCGGACCCTCCCAAAAACGGCTTTCTGGTATCATCGCCGCTCACATGCAAATTCAGATGCTTGATTCGACCGCGAATAATAACGACAACGACAGCCTCTAGAGGGCGTCGCTTAGTCTTTCGCGCGTTCAAATTGAGCCAAGCGTAGTGACTGAGAGCCGCCCTTCGTGGGGCGGCTTTTTTTGTTGGGTGAAGAATGCAGGCGCGATGCACTGCGTAAACGCGAACGTCGACGTCGACGTCGACGTCGACGTCGACGACCTCGTCAATGCGAATCATTTGACTAGGAGCAATCATGTTCAAGACACACACATGCGGAGAACTCCGCGCGGCCCAGGCTGGCCAGACGGTGACGCTGGCGGGATGGGTGCATCGCCGGCGCGACCACGGCGGCGTCATTTTCATCGACCTGCGCGACCGGTTTGGCTTATCGCAAATTGTGATTAACCCCGACGGTGTGCAGGGCGAGCAGTTCAAACAGGCCGAGGCGCTGCGCAGCGAGTATGTGATTCAGGTGACCGGCAAGGTCGCGATGCGGCCAGCCGGCATGGCGAATCCCAAAATGGCCACGGGCGAGGTCGAGATCATGATCGAGCAGCTCAACGTGCTCAACCCCTCCAAAGTGCTGCCGTTTGCGGTCGATGAGGACGGCATGGACATGGACGAAGGGTTGCGCCTGCGCTACCGCTATCTGGACTTGCGCCGCGAACGCATGACCCACAACCTGACCACCCGGCATCGCCTGATCAAATTTTGCCGCGACTACCTGGACGGCCAGGGCTTCCTCGAAGTGGAGACGCCGATTCTGTTCAAGAGTACCCCTGAGGGCGCGCGCGAATATCTGGTGCCCAGCCGCGTGCATCCGGGCGAGGTGTATGCGTTGCCGCAAAGCCCGCAGCAGCTCAAGCAGTTGCTGATGGTCGGCGGCGTCGAGCGCTATTTCCAGGTGGCGCGCTGCTTCCGCGACGAGGACCAACGCGCCGACCGGCAACCCGAATTTACGCAACTGGACATTGAGATGAGCTTTGTGGATCGCGAGGATATTCTGGCGCTGGTCGAATCGCTGATCACCAAATTTACCGAGGACTATGCGGCATTGCACGGCAAAACCCTGTTTTTCAAGCCATTTATGCGCCTGCCGTTCAAAGAGGTGATGGAGCGGTTTGGCCGCGACAAGCCGGATGTGCGCTACGGCATGGAGCTGTTCGATGTGAGCGCGCCGATGCAGGGCACCGAGTTTTTGCCGTTTCAGGCGGCGAACGTCAAGGGCATTGTGGCGGCCAAGTGCTCGGGCTACACCCGCAAGCAAACTGATGAGCTGACCGACATCGCCAAGAAGAACGGCGCGAAGGGTCTGATTGTGCTGTGGCACGATGTTGAGGGCTACCGCAACTCAGGAGCCGGCAGCAAATTGAGCGCGGCTGAGAAAGAGGCGATTGCCGCTGCCAGTGGCAGCCAGCCCGGCGACCTAGTGTTGCTGGCCGCTGATAACGACCGCACGGCCCTGAACGAGGCGTTGGGCGAACTGCGCCACGAGTTGGGCATCCGGCTCAAGCTAGGCAACATCAACCAGCTCGGCTTTTTGTGGGTGGTGGATTTCCCCTCGTTTATCTGGGGCAAGGACGTCAACCGCTGGGTGGCGAACCATCACCTGTTCACCTCGCCCAAGGACGAGGATCTGGCCAAGCTGGAGAGCGACCCCGGCAGCGTGCTGAGCAAGCAATATGACCTGGTGTGCAACGGCTATGAAGTGGCCGGCGGCTCCATCCGGATTCACCGCCGCGATGTGCAGGAGCGGGTGATGACGCTGTTGGGGCTGAGCAAGGAAGAGGCCCACAAGAAGTTTGGTCACTTGCTGGATGCGTTCGAGTATGGCGCTCCGCCGCACGGCGGCATTGCGCCGGGGCTGGACCGCCTGGCCATGCTGTATGCCGGCGCGCCCAACATTCGCGAAGTCATCGCGTTCCCCAAGAACCAGCAGGCCGCCGATGTGATGCTGGGCATTCCCTCGCCGCCGGCCGACAAGCAGATGCGCGAGTTGAATGTGAAGTTTGTTGAGTAGCGGCTGTAGTAGTCTGTCAGTGCAAAGACTTTACGTAGCCACGTCATTCCCGCGGAGGCGTCCCCGCTGCGGGGCAGAATCCAGGCGTCCCAATTACGGTAACGTCGGGAATATGTCTGGATTCCCGCCTCCGCGGGAATGACGGCTTGGGGTAATCGTTTTCATCAAGTCTTAGGTCCGCCCTTGGACCAACTTAAAGTCTTTGCTTCGCCCCTACAGATTTTCCAACTCCATTACACTTCCTGCATGGCAAGCCGCGCCGAGCTTCGGCAAAACATTGTTGATGCGTTCAGTCTCGAAGACCTGATCACGCTGTGCGCCGACCTCGGGGTCGATGCAGATCTGATTCCGGGCCGCGACAAGGGCAAGGAGTATTGGGTCGATCAGCTCATTGCGTATTTCGAGCGGCGCGACCAGACTCCGGCATTGCTTGCCAAATTGCGCGCCGAGCGGCCCAGTATTGATTGGACTTATACAGAAGCGAGCTCCGCACCCACCAACCGCCTGCCTGCCTTGCCCATTCCGTGGCTGGTGGCCGCGGCTGGCATCATCGTGTTGGTGGTTGTGGTGGTGGTGCTGGTGGTGTCGAACCCAGGCACCGGAGCCACGCCGCCTGCGACGGCCAGTGTGCCAGCCGGCACTATAGCGCCCACTGAAGCTGCCCCGACAGTTGCGGCGACAACAACCACGACACCGACCGTGGTGGCCGAGCCGATGCCCAGCGACCACTTCAACATTTTGTTTGTGGAGTTTGGCCAACTGGGCAGCACCGGCGTCACCACATCGGCAGAAGGGGCGAAGCTGAGTTTGAGCTCGGCTGAAACGTTTAAGACCTACCTGGAAGATGCGATATCGGCCGAGGTGCAATTCGACTTCCCGCCGCTGGTCTGGCACAGCGGCGACGCGGCGCAACATGGCTGGCAGGTGGGCGCCATTGCCACCCTGACCGAGGCGCAGCAGTTGGCCGAGCGGGTCGGCGCGCAAATGGTGGTGTATGGCAACTTTGCGGCGCGGGCCGATGCGAATACGCCCACGGGCCAGCTCGAAGTGGGCTTCTATGTGGCGCGAGTGGCGAATGCGGCCGACGAGATCGTGGGGCCGTATCAGCTCAGCTCGCCCATTCCCGTGCGCTGGCCGATGACACCGGATGTGGAGAACAACACGCGACTGGCGCTGAACGACCGCAACCGCCTGCTGTCGCGGTTTGCGCTGGGGCTGGCGTATGACCTGTTTGGCCGGCCGGAGCAGGCGCTGGCTATCTTTCAGGACGCAGACGCTAAATCAACGGCCAGCTATAAAGTAGGGCGGGAGGTGTTGTATTTCTTCATCGCCCGTGAGCATCTGCTGTTGCAACAGACCCAGCAGGCCGAGCAAATGCACCAAAAGGCTCTGGCGCTGAACCCGAACTATGCGCGGGCGCATCTGGGGTTGGGCGATGTCTATCTGCAATATGCCGCGGCCATCACCGAGCCGCAAGCACTCTTGCAAAGTGAGGCGCTGCGGAATGCGGAGGAACAGTATGGGCTGGCGGAGCAGCAGGCTATCCTCTCGCCGGACGTGCCGCAGTTGGTGCCACTGGCGCGGCTGGGGCTGGGGCTGGTGAAGCAAACCCAGGCCGGCGCACAGTATGCGCTGGGGCAAACGGATGTGGCGAAGACGCTGACGACCGAGAGCCTGCGCTTGTTGGAGCCGGCGTTGCAAGTGCTGGGTCAGCGGCCCGATGGGCAGCGCCGCACGCTGGCGTTGGGGTATCTGAGCCTGGCCGAGGCGAACTGGACCAGCGCACGGCTGACGGGTGATGATGGCAACACGGGTGCCGCCCAAAATCCGGTGCGGAATGCGTTCTATCAAAAGGCCGACGATGCCTATGCCGCCTGCATGGCGCTCGACGTCGGCACCGATTCGTTTTTGACCGACAACATTGTGAGTGCGTGCAAGCGCAATCAGCGGCGGATGAGCGCAGAGCGGCCGGAGTAGAAGCCGGCCAGGAGGCAACCATGAAGCGAGTTCGTTGGATGGGACTGCGGTGGATGGTCTTGCTAGCAGTATTGATGGGGCCATCTTTGAGTGGCGGGCAACCGGTGCACGGTGCGGCGCTGGCAGCCCCTGCAGCCGCGAACCTGCCGCCCACTAATGTGAGCAACACCGGTGCGTTCAACGTGACTGTGAGCAACCCGGTGTTCGCCAATGGCCGGCTGAATCTGCTGGCGTTGCAGGCGAACGTGAGGCCGCTGCAGGGCAAAAAGGTTTCGCGGGTGGTCTTTACTGTTTTTCGAAACGGCAACCCGGTGTTTGAGCAGCGCGAGCAGGGCGCGCCGTATTGTGTCTTCGGCGACCAAAATGGCACCTGCACCTCATTACAAGTCGGCGACGACTTTCCCAACGGCGAGCTGGTCCGGGTCGGCAATTACACCGTCCAGATCGCGGTTTATAGCACTGCAACAAAAATCGATTGGACGGGAACCGTAAAATTTGGCTGGGATGCCGGCGCGATTGGCGCTGAAAAGCCGCCGTACGGCACCGGTCAGGGCAATGGGCCGTATGCCGAGATTTTCGATTCGTATTACTCATCGGCAGGGATGCGCAAGATCAAGATCGAAGTGCGGGCGCAGAACAAGAAGGGTCGGCCGAATGGCACCGGCATTCGACAGGTGACCTTTCGTGTGTCTCGGCTCGACGATAACTTCACCCGGGTCTACGTCGGTTACGAACTCACCAAGCCGTATTGCATGTTTGGCGAGGAGAGCGACGGCAAAACGTGCAAGACCTTGCGCGTGGGTGATGAGTGGCCGCAAAGCACGCGCACCGTTGAAAACGACAATGGCGAGGTGACGGGTAAAGAGCCCGATCCCGACATTGAGCGCAGCACGATTGAGCCCGGCGAATACAACTTCAGCATTCGCATTGATGCCGACAATGGCAACTGGAGCAGCGACGGCGATGTGACGCTGGTGGAGCCATGATGGCAGTTAGCGGCTGGCGGCTGGCTGCTGGCTGCTGGCAGCCAGCCGCCCACCTCCATGTCGGCCCGACGATAATGCAGGCCCATGAAAGGCTTCAACAAACTTATTCTTGACATTGTGATGGGGGCCGTGGTGCCCATCCTGATCCTCAATAATTTCGCGCGGCTGACTGGCGCGAGCGACATCCTGGCCTATATCCTCGCGGCCATGGTGCCGGTGGCGTATGTGCTGATCGACACCTTTTTCATCAGCCGGCGCTTCAACGTCATCACGAGTTACGTGGCGCTGGCCAGCATTCTCAGCGGCGCGCTGGTGTTCTGGTTTGTGGATGGCGCGCGCTATGCGCTCAAGGATTCGGCGGCGCTGATTGTGTCCGTGCTGGTGTTTGGCGGCTCAATACTCATTGGCAAGCCGATGATGCAGTTTTTTGCCGCGCAGCTTTTTCAACCCGACACGCCGGCCAAGGTGAGCTCGCTGAAGGCGCTATTTGCGAAGCCGGGTGTGCGCGGCAATCTCATCCTCGGCACGGCGATTCTCGCGCTTTACAACGGCATTGCCGGCGTGGTGAACTTTGTGCTGAACCTCAACATCGTGACCGCGCCGTTTGGGGATGCGCTGTTTAATCAGCAAGTGGCCGAGGTGAACGGCATTACCCGCATTATTTTCACCATCGCCAGCTTTGCCGCGTTTGGGCTGGCGTTCTGGCTGGTGTATCGGGCTGTGTTTGCGGTGCTGCCGAAGGAAGACGGCAAGAGCCAGTTCGAGAGTGATTTTTGGGAGCTGATGCATCTATTTGAGCAGGGGCAGCAGCCGAATTGAATGGGTTAACTATCTGTTGCGTGAAGCTCTGGAGTGGTGAGGTTGGAAATCGGCCTGGCAGGCATACAGTAAAGGTGGATGAGTCAGTCATCTCCGAACTGTCCATTGTGTCTAAGTAAGTCGCCAAAAGTTCCGACGCTCCCATCACCCTGGTGGCTTCGACTCCGCTCAGCCACCGAGGCTCGCTCAAGCCCGTTCCCTGAGCGGAGCCGAAGGGAACGTGGCTGGAGGGAGCGCAAGGACTTTTGGCGACTTACTTAGTAGAAAAATCCCTGAGTCGCTAGCAAAAGCAATACGGGGCCAAGCCTTTTGCAAAGCCTGGCCCCGTATATCACTTCCTGCGATGCCTATCAAAAATCAGGCCATTGCCGCAATATCTTTCTTGACCGGCTCTGCTTCCTTATTCAAGGTGTCAGTGACTTCCTGGAACACCGTCTTCACATCTTCTTTGCCAATGATGATGCGCTCCAACCCTTTGCCGATGATCTGATCACCGCCGGGGATGAAGACACGGGCTGCGTCTTGCGGCTCCGTTTGTGACAATTGATCCACCGCA
>JBBQST010000136.1:0-9910 GCA_038213625.1 Thermoflexales bacterium | reverse complement strand
AGCTGTTGGCGGCTGGTATTTAGCCAGCCGCCAACAGCTAACCGCCAAATGACATTGGCAGTGGAGATGCGCGATTGTATTCGTGCATGGAGCTGCCGGGAGTGAATTCGGAGCATGGGACGACAGTCAGGAAATCGCGGGCCTCGCCGCCAGACTAACCCGCGCCGGGCGCGCAAAAACGTTGCGGCCGGGCAAGTACATATTTTCGCCAGCTTCAACAATACGATTGTCACGATCACGGATAAGATCGGCGCGACGATTTGTTGGGGTAGTGCAGGTGCGGCCGGCTTCAAGGGCAACCGCAAGAGCACGCCATTTGCTGCACGTATTGCCGCACAAAATGCCTATCGCGCTGCGATGGACAACGGCATGCAGGAAGTGGATGTGTACGTGAAAGGCCCAGGGCCGGGTCGCGAAGCGGCCGTGCGCGCTTTGCAGGGCATTGGCATTCGGGTGCGTTCGATTACGGATGTGACTCCGGTGCCGCACAACGGTTGCCGACCCCCCAAGCGCCGCCGCGTCTGATTGCTGTGGTGCATGGCTTATTTGGTTTGGCCGTGCCCACAGATTTTGTTGTTTGAGAGATATTGTTATTGTTTGGTCAGGACTGGAGTGATTTGGACGAAGACGGAGCCTTCGATCAGCATTTGCAAAAAAAATTGTGATTGCATGGTCGCGTTGTAAACAAATCGCCAGCTTGAATAGGAAGTAATAAGACAAAATGGCTCGATACATTGACCCTGTTTGCCGATTGTGTCGCCGTGAGGGCGAGAAGTTGTTTTTGAAGGGCACCCGCTGTTTGAGCGGCAAATGTGCCATTGAACGGCGTGGCTATGCGCCTGGCCAGCACGGCCCCAATGTGCGCGCACGCCGCAACAAGACCAGCGACTATGCAGTGCAGTTGCGCGAGAAGCAAAAAATGCGCCGGATTTATGGCGTGTTGGAGAAGCAATTCGAACGCTATTTCAATATGGCACTGAAGACACGTGGTGTCACGGGTTCGGAGTTGATTGTGCTTCTGGAGCGCCGACTTGACAACGTCGTGTATCGCATGGGATTTGCACCCTCGCGGCCGGCAGCGCGCCAACTGGTTGCGCATGCCCACTTCAACGTGAATGGTCACCCCATCGACATCCCCTCTTATTTGGTGAAACAGGGTGACAAAATTACGGTGCGCGATTCCAGCCGAAAGTTGGAATATTGGAAGACGGTGACAGCCGATGGCGACACGCCCCCCATGTCGAACTGGCTGCTGGCCGATCGAGCGACGCTGACTGGCACGGTGAGCATGCTGCCGAAGCGTGAGGAAATTGAAGTTCCACTAAAGGAACAACTTGTCGTCGAGTATTACTCGCGATAATTTGCGACTTGGCAAGTTTGGATTTTGGATGCGGCTGTTTGAGCGATGTCTTTGATGTCGCCATGCCGCTTCCAAAATCGAAATGTTCAGAGAGGTAACGTTGCTAACGCCACCCGTATTCCCGAAGGTTGAAGGCGATGCGCTAACGCGCGACTATGGCCGATTTGTGATCGGTGCAATGGAGCATGGCTACGGCATTACGCTGGGTAATGCATTGCGCCGTGTTCTACTCAGCTCGTTGCCCGGCGCAGCTGTAACGTCGATGCGCCTGACAGATGTGCACCATGAGTTTTCGGACATCCCCAATGTGAGAGAGGATGTCATGCAGCTCACATTAAATGTGAAGCAGATTCGCATGCGGATGAAGGGTGAAGGCCCGATGCGCATGCGGCTGGAAGTGCGCGGTGAGGGCGTGGTGACTGCGGGCGATATTATTACGCCGCCCGAGATCGAGATTGTCAATCCCGAGTTGTATCTGTTCACCACCGACTCAGCTAAGGCACGGCTGGACATTGAGTTTCAGGTTGAGGCAGGGCGCGGTTACTCGCCGTCTGATCAGCACATTAAATTGCCGATTGGAGAGTTGCCGGTCGATGCGATTTACAGCCCGGTTCGGCGGGTGAACTTTGAAGTGGAAGCTGCACGCGTGGGTCAGATGACGAACTACGATCGTCTGATCACCGAGATCTGGACCGACGGCACTGTGCGCCCCCAGGACGCGCTGTCCGAAGCGGCCAAGATTTTGGTGCAGCATCTGAGCCTGATCGCGGGTGTGAGCATTGAAGACGTGTTGCCGGGCGTTGATGCCGACAGCAAGGGAATTCCGCCCGAGGTCAGCGACAAGCCGATTGAGGACTTGGAGCTGAGCGTGCGAGTGTATAACTCATTGAAGCGCACTGGCATTTCGACCATCGGCGACTTGCTCGACATGATGGAGAAGAGCGGCGGCAATTTGATGAGCTTGCGCAACTTCGGCGAAAAGTCGATGACCGAGCTGAAAGACAAGCTGCGCGGACGCGGCCTGTTGCCGATGGAGACTTCGGAACCCACTGAGGAGCCGGAGCAACCCTAACTAGCAAAGACATTGGCTCGCTATCTTTTTGCGCGCCTTTTTAGATACGAGGAAAGTGAGATGAGACACAAGATAGCAGGATACAAGCTGGGGCGAACACCGGCTCAGCAAACAGGGCTACGACGCAGCCTGGTGACAGAGCTGATTGATCATGGCCGCATTCAAACCACTGAAGCCAAGTGCAAAGCCATTCGCAACCAGGCTGAGAAGCTGATCACGATTGCGAAAGGTGGCTTGGTCGAGGACGTGGCCAAGCAAGTGACGGCGCGCCGACGGGCCGCGGCTCAGGTGAACGGCGGCGTTGAAATTGTGCGCAAGCTGTTCCAGGACATTGCGCCGCGCTATGTCGATCGCAAGGGTGGCTATACCCGCATCAGCAAATTGGGACCCCGCAAGGGTGACAATGCGCCGATGGCTTTGATTGAGTGGGTTTAGCAACTGGTGGCCGGTTGCTAGTCGTTGGTGATGAGGGTTCGGGCTCGCGTTAGTTACGATGGCACATTCTTTAGCGGATTTCAACGACTGAAGAATGGGCGCAGTGTGCAGGATGAGTTGGAGCGAGCCAGTGGGAAGGCATGTGGATCGCCAGTGGTATTGGTTGGGGCTGGACGAACCGATGCCGGGGTGCATGCGACCGGGCAGGTCATTGCGTTTGAAGTGGAATGGACACATTCGCTCGGCGCATTAACCAGAGCCATTAACATACAGTTGCCGGACGATGTGGCCGTGCGGGATTTGGAGCCGTGCAGTGATCGATTTCATCCAAGATTCAGCGCAGCCAGCCGGGTGTATGAGTACACCATCGTGTTGAGTCAGGATCGCATACCGGCCATGCGTTTGTGTGCGTGGCAGATGTATGGCACGCTGAATGTGGCGCAGATGAACGCGGCTGCGGCGCATTTGATCGGACCACACGACTTTGCGGCATTTGGTGCCGCGACGACGGGTGAGAGCACTGAACGCAATGTGTATCGGGCCGAGTGGCGCGAGGTTGCCGGGGACTACCGGCAGCTCAAGTTCGTGATCGAGGCGAATGGATTTTTGTATCGCATGGTGAGGCGGGTTGTGGCGACATTGGTTCGAGTGGGCCGGGGAAAACTGGCCGCCGACGATGTTGTCGCAATTTTACAAAGCCGGAATGCGACACAAGTGAAAGACACCGCGCCGGCCTACGGCTTGTGTTTGGTGGATGTAACGTATAAAAACGTTTAGAGACGTATAAAGACGAAGAACAGAGGCTAAAGATTAGAGAGTGAGAAACGAGATGAGAGACAGGGGCCGCAGCGGCACCCGTAGATTTCTCATCTCCAATCTTTAACCTCTGTTCGGGCAAGAAGACAGATATGAAGACGCAAAAGACCTATGTGGCGAAGCCGGAAGAGGCACGCGCCGGCCAGAAGTGGTTTGTTGTGAATGCCGAAGGCATCACTCTGGGCCGCCTGGCGACGAAAGTGGCGCGCGTAATCATCGGCAAGCACAAGCCGACGTATACGCCCAGCGTGGATTGTGGCGACTTCGTCGTCATTGTGAACGCGAAGAAGATCAACGTGACGGGTAACCGGATGACGGAGAAGATGTACTACCGCCACTCGACCTATGCCGGTGGTTTCAAAGAGACTCCGTTGAACGAAGTTTTGGAGAAGAACCCGGATCGCGTGATTCGTCAGGCCGTATGGGGCATGATCCCGCACAGCAAACTGGCGCGCAAGATGATCAAAAAGCTAAAAGTGTATGGTGGCCCAGAGCATGAGCACGCAGCCCAGGGCCCTGTGCCGATGGAAGTGTAGCCTGCGGCGACGTTAGGCAGAAGCAAGGGAGTTGAATCAGCAAATGGCAGAAATTCAGCAATATTTTGAGGGGATCGGTCGCCGCAAAGAGTCCACCGCACGGGCACGTTTGTATGTGGGCGGCAGCGGCGCGATTCTGGTGAACGACAAGCAGCTCGACGTGTATTTTGGCCGGGATATTGACCGGGGTGCTGTGCATGCACCCCTACAACTGACCGGTGCCGATAGCCGCTTCAATGTCAGCGTGCATGTCAATGGCGGCGGCACGACTGGCCAGGCGATTGCCGCGCGTATGGCGATTGCACGCGCATTGGAAGTGATGGATGCAGAGCTGCGCCAGCAACTGAAGGATGCCGGCTATCTCTCTCGCGACGCGCGTTCAAAGGAGCGCAAGAAGCCAGGTCTGAAGCGCGCGCGCAAGGGCCCAACTTATACCAAGCGCTAGAATAGAGACATATCTGCTTCGCCCGGCAGGCAGGATGTAACGGCGCTGCGATGGATGATTCGCAGCGCCGTTCCTTGTGTGTCTGTGGCGACGTGATGGGTAAGCTGGTTTAGCCAATTGTGTCGATGTTGAAGTTTGCGGCTGTGATATACTCCCGCGGCTTTTGGCCGGACTTTACAGAGTTCTGATTGCCAAACTCGATTTTTGATATTTGACTGATGCGCAAATGCTGCGCATATTTGTTGGATTTTTATCTGTTAGGAGATAGAGCTATGAACCTCGTTGAATCGCTTGAAAAGAGCTTGCAGCGCAATGAAAAGATTCCGGCGCTGCGGCCCGGCGACACCGTGCGCGTACACCAACGCATTGTGGAAGGAGACCGCGAGCGTATTCAGGTCTTTCAGGGCACTGTGATTCGCTTGCGCAAGGGTGGGGCTAATTCCAGCTTTACCGTGCGGCGCATTGCCAGTAACAACATTGGTGTAGAGCGCACCTATTTGCTGCACTCGCCCCGAATTGACAAGGTGGAAGTGACCCGCCATGCCAAAGTGCGCCGTGCCCAGCTCTACTACTTCCGCAATCTGCGCGGCAAGAGCGCGCGTTTGAAGGAAGATTTGTCGGTCTCGATCAAAGCCAAGGCTGCTGCATCCGCCCTCGCTGCGACCGCCAATGCTGCACGGCAGGCCGAGCGCGCTGCCCAGGCTGAGACGGCTTCAACCTCGACCGAGCAACTCGGAGCCGAGTAGTTCGAGCCCGAGTGACTTGAAGCCGAATCGCTTCGGCGCTTGCAACTCTGCGCAACCACCACTCCCGTGAATGCGACGTTTGTCCGAGTGACAAACGTCACCGCATTCATGGGAGTTTTTGTTTGTGCAGAATTTCACCAATCCAGTAAAATAGCCTCTCGGCTCTATTTGCACAATCCATGTCAAAGCCTCGAATTCTGATTCCTACACCAATTCAAGACGCTGACAAGATGCGCTTTACCATGCGCGCCACCTATATTCGCAGCGTCATCGCTGGCGGGGGCGTGCCCATTCTGGTGCCGGTTTCGCTGGATGCGGCCACATTACGCGAGCTATACGATGCGTGTGATGGCGTGCTGTTGACCGGTGGTGACGATGTGGATCCGGCGCGGTTTGATGAAGTCAGGCACGAAAAAACGGCTGGCATTGACCCGTTGCGGGACGAAGCCGAGATTTTGATGACGCAGTGGGCGGCCGAGGATGATAAGCCCTTGTTTGCAATTTGCCGGGGCATTCAAGTCATGAATGTGGCACTGGGTGGCTCATTGGTTCAGGACATTCCCTCGCAGTGCGTGAACGCGCTGAGCCATAACGGCAATTACTACGGCCCCAGTCGGGATGGGATTCATCACACTGTTGCAGTTGTGCCAGACAGTCGGTTGGCGACCATTCTGGGTGCCGGTGATGTAGGCACCAATAGCTTTCACCATCAGGCGATTGGGCGGGTGGCGGATGGGCTGGTCGTGACGGCCCACTCTGGCGATGGCGTTATTGAGGCGGTGGAGATGCCGGGCCGGCGCTTTCTGCTGGGCGTTCAGTGGCACCCCGAAGAGATGACCCCGGAGCGCGACGATATGCTGCGGCTGTTTCGCGACTTTGCTGCTGCGGCTCAGGTGCGAGAACTCGCGTAAATCGAAACCCATTTGATGCTTGCTCTGTTGCACATCTTTGCATACATGCTTGTGAGTGGTTGCAAGTTTTGTCAGGACTTAGGAGAGAGATTACATGATTGAGATGCTGGCTGGGAATATGAACCTGGCCGTCGTGGTCGTGACAGTTGTTGTTTTGGTGGCGACGATTGTGGGTGGTTTGGCAATTCGTGCGCTGGCGCCACTCATCAGCCGCTTCTTCAAGACCAATGTGCCTTCGGATGCGGAACTGGCTAAAGTGCAGGCGTTGGTCAACACCAAAGCGGCCCCCAAGGTTCGCAAGCCACTGACGCCAACAGCCGAGCCGCTGGTGATTGCCGGTGTGGGGTTTGTGGTGTTTCTGGCGCTTTCGTTCGCGTTTTTGCGGCCCCCTGTGGTGCTGGAAGCTGCAGAAGCCGAGCCGGCACAACCCGCCAAAGCGGCACTGCCAGCCAAGGGCGACTTTGAGCAGATTGTGGCGGAGCTGCCGCCCGGTGACCCAGCCAAGGGTGCCCAACTGTTCACTTCGCAAGGCTGCATTGGCTGCCACAGCCAGGAGAAGGACAAGCGTTTGGTCGGCCCTACGTTCTATGGCTTGAACACACGGGCCGGTCAACGCACGCCGCCCGAGACGGCCAAGGCGTACTTGTACGAGAGTATTGTTGCGCCCAACGACTATGTCGTTGAGTCGTATCAGCCCAATCTGATGCCGCAGATCTTCTCTACCACGCTGGATCCTCAGCAGATGGCGGATATCCTGGCCTGGATCGAGGCCACGCACAATGAGACGGATTAACTGCTTAATGCGATAAGGGCAGGGCTAGCCTCGAACAAATTGTGAAAAGAACAGGCGGAACATGTGAAATACAGGTTCCGCCTGTTGCTTTCAGTTTAAGATTGGGTTGCGATGAACAAGCAGGAATTGGAAGCCCTTTTTCGCGACGAGCGGGCCAGGTTGGAGGGGGTGCTGAGCCGGCTGAGCCCGGAGCAAATGCAGGTGGCCGGTGTGGTGGATGCCTGGTCGGTCAAAGACTTGCTGGCTCATCTTTCGGTGTGGGCGGCGCGCACCATCACGGTCATGTTTCAGGCCGAACGCGGACAAACGCTCTCGCTGGGGGTGCCGGACGACCAGTCGAATGACTGGGCGAATGTGAATGCGAAGTCGTACGAGGAGCAAAAGAATCGCTCGCTGGAGCAGATATTGGCTGATTTTCGCGGCACTCATATTCAACTCCTCAAGCGAGTGAATGTGTGGAAGGACGAAGCCAGGTTCTTTGACAAGCGCGCCTATCCCTCATTGCGCGGCAGCTCGATCTTCGATTACGCCTATGAAAACGGCCCGCAGCATGATATGGAGCATCGCGAGCATATTGAAGCCTGGCTGGCGGCGCAATCCAAAGCCTAACTCGCTTAGTTCTAATCTAGGTTTAGCTATCGTCATTTATTCTGCCGACCACCATTTACACTAGCAACACCATCTAAACTAACTACTATCTATGTTTGTTTTTGACCTCACCGCGCAATTTGGCCGGGTGCAGATGACCGGCGCCACACGGCTGGATTTTCTGCATCGCATGTCCACCAACGATATGCTGGCCCTGCCGGCCGGCCGTGGACGTGTTACGGCACTGACCACGCCCATTGGCCGGATGGTGGACGCACCGGCCGTTGTGGCCATGGATGATGCCCTGATCTTGCTGACCGGCTCGGGCAATGCCGGCCACGTGACGGCCTGGCTGCGCAAATATGTGCTGTATAACGATCAGGTGACCGTGCACGATATTACGCAAATGACCCAGATGATCGGCGTATACGGTGAGGGTGCCGATGCGTGGGTGCGGGATTTCGAAGCGGATGCATTTCAAACTTTGCAAAGCGCGCCGGTCTATTCATCAACTCAGATGGGCGGAAATTTGCTGATCAAAGCGCCAGCGCTGGCCGGCACGGGTTACTTTTTAGTGGGTGCCAGATTGCCGAAGTTGAATGCCGAGTTTGACGCGCCGGCAAAATATGAAGCCATGCGCATCGCGGCCGGTTATCCGATGGCGCCGCACGAGATCAATGAAGATTACATCCCGCTGGAAACCGGGCTGTGGGATGCTGTGAATTTCAACAAGGGCTGCTACATCGGCCAGGAAATTATTGCGCGCATGGAGAGCCGGGGGCAGGTGGCCAAGAAGCTGGTGCGGTTGGATGTGGCTGACGCGGTCGCAATCACCCCTGGCACCGAGCTGTTCGTAGACGGCAATGCCATCGGCAAGGTGACCAGCGCCAGCGCGCCGTGGGCCCTGGGATACGTGCGCACGGCGCAGGCTCAATCTGGCCAGGTGTGCCAAACTGCCGCGGGTGATGCCGTTCGTGTGGTGAACATCATCGGCGCGAGTGAACCTTTGGGTGCGCAGAATTAACGAGCAAGAGAGTGAGGCAAGATCATGTTTGAAGGATTAACTGACAGGCTGCAGACCGTGTTTGATAAATTGAACCGGCGCGGCGTGCTGAATGAGCAGGATGTTGACGCGGCTTTGCGCGAGGTGCGCGTGGCATTGCTGGAGGCCGATGTTAACTTCAAGGTGGTCAAGGAATTCCTTGCGCGGGTGAAGGAACGCGCGATCGGCGCAGAGGTGCATCAGAGCTTGACGCCAGGCCAGGCCGTGGTCCAGATCGTGCATGAGGAGCTGAAGAAGACGCTGGGGGAAGGCGAGACGCTGAACCTGGGCGGGCCGGCGCCGCATGTGCTGATGTTGGTGGGTTTGCAGGGGGCGGGCAAAACCTCGATGGCGGCCAAGCTGGCGCTGCGATTGCGCACCAATGGTCACAAGCCCTTGATGGTGGCGGCCGACACCTATCGCCCGGCTGCCATTACCCAGTTGGAGCAATTGGGCAAACAGTTGGGCATCAGCGTGTTTTCCGAGGGCGACAAGGTGCCGCCGCCGCTGATTTGCGAGCATGCGCTTAAGCGCGCCAATGAAGGCGCGTTCGATGTGGTGATTCTGGACACCGCCGGCCGCCTGCAAATGGACGACGCGATGATGCGCGAAGTGGAAGAGGTGAAAGCGCGCACCAAACCCCAGGAAGTGCTGTTGGTTGCCGACGCCATGACCGGCCAGGAAGCGGTGAATATTGCCGATGCATTTAACAAGCGCCTGGGTGTGACCGGCTTGATTCTGACCAAGGTGGACGGCGACGCGCGCGGCGGTGCGGCCATCTCGATGCGCGCGGTGACGGGTGTGCCGATCAAGTTTCTGGGTGTGAGTGAGAAGCCGGATGGGTTGGAGCAATTTCACCCGGATCGGCTGGCCTCGCGGATTCTGGGCATGGGCGATGTGCTCTCCCTGATCGAGAAGGCGCAGGAGAATTTCAACGTCGAAGAGGCGGAGAAAAGTGCCGAGCGGATGATGGGCGGCAAGTTTGACCTGGAAGACTTCATGAAGCAGATGCAGCAGGTGAAGAAGATGGGCCCGTTTCATGAGCTGTTGGGCATGGTGCCGGGCATGCGCGATGCGATGAAGGAAGTGTCGCCGGAGACGACTGAGAAGCAGTTCAAGAAGATCGAGGCGATTATTAGCTCGATGACCAAGGGTGAGCGCCGCGA
>JBBQST010000135.1:0-9954 GCA_038213625.1 Thermoflexales bacterium | reverse complement strand
GAAGACCAGCGCGTAAGCCGTCGTCACGGCCATGACCACTTCGGCTGAAGCACCAAGGACTGTAGTGATGAGGCTGTTGGTGTAGTAGCGGCCAAACGGAGCGCGGTTCCACGCCGCGACAAAGTTGTCGAGCGTGGGTTGCAGCGGCAGCCACTGCGGGTTGGCACTAAAAATCTCGCGATTGGTTTTCAGCGCTCCCATCACCAGCCAGAACACGGGGATGCCGATCAGGATGATGACGATGGCCATGGCGATGTAGCCGGCCACTTGAGCGACGACGGATGACGGACGACCAACGACGGCAAAGGTATCTCCCGCTTTCGTGCGCTGTCCATCGTCCGTCGGCTTCCGTCTCTGAATCTGTTCAACCATAGTTCACCTTCCGCTCCAAATAGCGCACCTGAAGCAATGTGACGATGAGCATCAGCGCGAACAGAATGACGCCGATCACGGCGGCGCGACCAATTGCAAATTGCGTGAATCCAAGCTCGTAGAGCCTGAAAATAAGGACATTGGTGGCGTTGATGGGGCCGCCTTTTGTCATGACGTTGATGATGTCGAATGATTGAAACGAACTGAGAATGGTCGTAATCGCAAGGAAGAAAATAATCGGGGACAGTCCAGGCAAAGTGATGTGGACAAAGCGATTCCACACGCTGGCTCCATCCACTTCAGCCGCTTCATAGAGATCTTTGGGGATGGCTTGCAACCCGGCGATGAAAATGACCGTGGCATAGCCCAGGTTCTTCCACACATAGACAATGATGACGGCGGGCATGGCCCACTTTGGATCTGTGAGCCAGTTGGGCGAGCTGAGACCCAGTGCATGCAGAACCGTGTAAAGAAAACCGTAACGTGGATCGAAGATATAGATCCACACAATGCTGATCGCGACGCCGGACAAGATGGTGGGCGAGAACAGGATACTGCGCGCAGCATTGCGAAAGCGCAGTTTCTGATTGAGCAACAGCCCCGTGATCAGCCCCAGCCCAATCACCAGACCCACAGACGCGCTGAGAAACACCAGCGTGTTGCCGAAGATGCGGCCAAATTGCGAATCAGCAAAGATGTCTCGATAATTTTGGAGACCAATCCATTCGCGTGCGCCGGTGAGCATCTTGTAGTCACTGAACGACAGCAAAAAATTGTTGATCAGCGGCGCATAGGTAAAAATGACAAACAGTAAAAGGTTGGGGCCGACGAGAGCGATAAAGGTAAGCCACTCCCGTCCATCGCGCCGAACCCGTTGATCTAACCGCTGTATACGCACTAGGGACGAGCTTAGTGATCTCCTATTAAGTGCTGATAGTGATTGTGTTAAATAAATATGCTGTTGCCCCGTATTAAGCGATTGGGGTAGAAAGATTAATGAACAACCTCAAAGCATAAAGACCGCTTCACACTTGATTAACGCCCACTTAAATCGACGTCGCTACGCTCCTCGCTTGTTTCTATCTGAAACAGTGAAGCGAATTTATGGCGTTGCTCGAAATCAAGAACCTGCAGTTGGTCTATCCCAATGGACATGAGGCGTTGAAGCGCGTTAGCTTTAGCGCCGAGGCCGGCGAAATTGTCGCCATCATTGGCCGCTCCGGTGCCGGCAAGAGCACGCTGTTGCGCTGCATCAACGGCCTGGAAAAGGCCACTGAGGGCCAGATTGTGTTGGACGGCGAAGACATCACCACGTTGAACCGCAACCAACTCACTGCGGCGCGGCGGCGCATTGGGTTTGTCTGGCAGGAATTCAACCTGGTGGAGCGGCTGCCCGCGCTGACCAATGTGCTCACCGGCCGACTGGGCTACAAGACGGGCCTGGCCGGCGTAGTCGGTTACTTCACCACCCAGGAACGCGAGATGGCCGTGCGCAGCCTGGAGCGAGTCAACCTGCTGCATCGTGCCCGCCAGCGCGCCGACCGGCTTTCCGGGGGTGAGAAACAGCGTGTCTCCATCGCCCGCGCCATCACCCAGCAACCCAAGATTATTTTGGCCGATGAGCCCGTGGCCAGCCTCGACCCTGAACTGGCCGTGACCGTGATGAGCGATCTGGCTCGCGTGGCGCGTGAGGACGGCGTGTTGACCCTGATCAATATTCATCAAGTGGAACTGGCCCGGCAGTATGCCGACCGCATCGTTGGGCTGGCTCAGGGTGTGATCGTGTTTGACGGCACCCCTGATCAGCTCACCGAGCCGGTGATGGATCGTGTCTATCGTTTCGACAAAGCGGTGGTGTAAATGGCATTAGAAATTTCAGACAAAACTATTCCCCTTCGCAAATCGAACCGGCCTCAGCCAACAGTGTCGCGCGAGGATTTGCTGCGTCCGCTGCCTCGAATCTCGGTCGGTGCCATTGTGGCCACGATCATTCTGGTGGCCATCTATGCCTGGAGCATTCGTGGAACCAAGGCCGACCCGGAGCAACTCGTCAGAGGTGTGCCGAACATGGCCAACTTTGTGGTGCGCCTGTTTCCGTTCGACTTCGATTGGCGCGCAGTTGCCAAACTGCCGGTCGAGATTTCATTGCCGTTCACGATCAACGCGACCAAATTCACCGACACGCTGGACGGCGATCCCGAGCTGGCAGCCATCGAAGCGGAGTTAGCGAATTCGGTGCCGCTGGATGAGGCCATCGCCAGCGGCCAGCCGTTGGTCGATAACACGGTGACGACTGATGGCACCGCTGCGCCGACGGCCGAGGCTCAGAGAGCGTGGGTCGTGTGGAGCCCGTCGGTGCTCAATCGCATTTGGGTGCCCGGCATCCTGCCCTTCGTGGTCGAGACGTTGCAGATGGCCGTGATCGGCACCACCCTGGCCATCTTCCTGGCGCTGCCGTTTGGCTTGCTGGCCGCGCGCAATACCTCACCTCACCCCATCGTGTATCAAATCACGCGCCTGGGAATGAACGTGAATCGCGCCATCCCCGAGCTCATCGTCGCGCTGGTTTTTGTGGCCGCAGTGGGGTTGGGGCCGTTTACGGGCGTGCTGGCGCTGGCGGTGGCCTCGATTGGCTCACTGGGCCGGCTGTATGCCGAGGCCATTGAACAGATCGATCCACAGCAGGTGCTGGCTGTGCGGGCCACCGGCGCATCCAGCGCACAAGTGTTCAGCTACTCGGTGATGCCACAAGTGCTGCCGCTGGTCAGTAGTTACTCGCTGGTGTATTTCGAGCACAACGTGCGCGCAGCCACCATCCTCGGCATTGTCGGCGCGGGCGGTGTCGGCCTGGCCCTCCAGCAATACATCGGCTTGTTCCAATTTCGCGAGCTGATGGGCGCGGTCATCGTGTTGTGTATCGCCGTCACAGTAATTGACCGCATCAGTGCTCGAATTCGCTTGAAGCTCATTTAGCGGACAGAAGTCATTAGTGATTAGTCGTTTGTGGCGGATTTCAGAACTAATCACTAACAACTAATCACTAACAACTAATCACTAACAACTTGTTTTGAATTGAGGAGAAAATACCCATGAACCGAAGAAACTTTTTGAAGACAACGGCCGCTGGCGCAAGCTCGGCCCTGGTCGCATCCATCGCCGCTCAGTCCCCGGCCTTTGCGGTGAACTTCAACCAGTCGCCGACTGAGTTCAAACTGGGCTTGTTCGCGGGCTCGGATTCGGAGCAGACCAAGAAGAACGTCGAGCCGTTCCGGGTTTACATGGAGAACACCCTCGGCATTCCTGTCACGGTCCAGACCGGCACCAGCTACACCGCTGTGATTGAAGCTTTGCGTGGCAAGTTTGTGGATGCGATGGAAGTTGGCCCCTTCGCGTATGTGCTGGCCAGCAGCCAGACCAAGGTGGAGCCACTGGCCGTGAACATCACCCCGGTCGTGCCCAAAGGCGGCAGCGCGACCTATGATGCCAAGACGCCACCGTATTACTTCAGCGTGATCTTCACCAAAAAAAGCAGCGGCATCAAGACCCTGGCCCAGCTAAAGGGCAAGAAATTCGCGTTCGTCGATCCGGCCTCCACCAGTGGCAACCTCATGCCCCGGCTGGTGCTGTTGAAGAACAAGGTCAATGCCGACAAGGATTTTGCCGAGACGATTTTTGCGGGCAGCCATTCCTCCAGCGTGACGGCGGTGTGGAACGACAAAGTGGACGCCGGTGCCACATTTGAGGACAACCTATTTAGCCTGAACAACAGCGGCCAGGTGACGGCGTGTCTGTTTGCCGATGGCGAGACGCGCCGGCGCACTGCGGCCGAGCTGACGGCCAAGTATGCTGAGTGCAGCGATACTGATCTGGTGATCCTGGCCTACAGCGACCCGATCCCCAACACGCCATTCTGTGTGCGCGCCGACCTGCCGGCTCAATTCAAGACCGCGATCAAGGATGCGCTGTTAAAGGTGCGCGAAAATGCCGAGCTCGTGGCGTCGTTCAAGCAGTGGTATGTGGATCCGGTCAAAGAGTATCCGACCCTCAAGCTCAAGAGCAACGATGCTTTCTACGGCGTCCTGCGCGATGCCGCGCGCCTGCTCAAGCTCGACCTCACCAAGCTCAAATAGCCGGCAAGCTGTGGTTTACAACTTTCAACGCGAAGACACACAGGGTTCACGAAGGGCAGTAAGTTGGTTGATGAAGGTTGAGAAATTAAATCGGTAAAGTGTGAAACGTCGAGGAAAGTCTTTACAGAGCAACGTCATTCCCGCGCAGGCGGGAATCCAGGCTTTCAAGTCACTGTCGATTTGGGGTTACGTCTGGATTCCCGCCTGCGCGGGAATGACGGCATAAGTTTAGGGACTTCCACCGCGACTTGTATTCGCCCTTTCTCTGTTACCAGTTTTATTTCCTAACTTTCATCAACCGATCTTCGCGATCTCGCTTGTGTCTTTGTGTTGAAATCTCAAAAAAAATCAGAGCACTGACTCACTTGAATTCACACCCACTTTCGATCCTCAGTCAAACCTCTGCCGACGCGGTCAAGGCGTTGGCTGAGGAGGTACTGGCTTTGCTCGAAGCCGAATCGGCCAACCCCGTGCAAGTGCTGCAAAACCGCACCGGCATCGTCATGCTGCCCTACACCGACAGCGTCAAAGGCATCGCGTTTCACGTCGGCGAAGTGCTGATGGCCGAGGCGCATGTGCGCGTGAATCTGCCTTCGACATCTGTTCCCGTCGAAGGCTACGGCGCGTGCATGGGCCGCGACCTGCAACAGGCATTGGCGATTGCGCTATTAGACGCGGCACTGCGCGCCAACATTCACGCCGATGCCATCGATGCATTTGTGTCGGCACAAGCGGCCCTGTTGCAACAAGCCGATGACGCACTGCTGCACAAGGTCGAAGCCACCCGCGTCGAAATGGAGACGTTCTAACATGCTGCCGATTCAAACGGCGTTCGAGGTCGAATCGCGCGAGTGCTTTCGCGCCCTGATGTGGGCGTTGAGCTACCCTGGCCGATTGATGACGTTGCCGAATGGCACGCCGTCATCGAACGGCGCATCACCATTAGCCGCATTCGCCACCGTCGGCCGCACCCTGCTCGATCTCGAAACCAGTTTCTTCACCAACGATATAGCGTTACATGTTGAGTTGGAACGCACCGGCAGCCGCATGCGCTCGGCCGCTGATGCCGCCTATCTCTACTTCCCCAAACTGGCCGAAGCCGATTTGGCGCTGGTTGAGCAGGCCAGTGTGGGCGATGAGACCTACCCCGACAGCGGCGCGACGCTCGTCATCGGTTGCCGGCTCAATGGGTCGCATGCCGTAAATTTGAGACTCAGCGGTCCTGGGATTCAAGGCGAAAAGACGCTGGGTGTGGCTGGGTTGCCGGCCTCATTTTGGCAACTGCGCGAACGGCGCATTCGTTATCCATTGGGCATCGATCTGTTTTTGCTGGACGAGTCGACATCGGGTGTGGTTGGTTTGCCGCGCACCACTCGTATTGCTTATGAGTAATCACGCCAGTTCTATCTCCATCAATCTGCTCTACAGTGTCACGGCCGTCCTGTTGATCAGCGGCGTCTACCTGCTCGTCACCACAACCTCGCCGGCATGCGGCCTCATCAATATTGTGCTGGGTGGAACGTTGATCGCCAGCGATGTAAGCCGCATGAACCAAACGAATCACCAAGGAGGCCTCTAGCCATGTACGTCGCAGCGCGAGGTGGCGAAGCGGCCATCCAACACGCCGAGCGGTTGTATCACGAGCTGAAGGCCAGCTTCGATGCCGAGACCGTGCGCGCCATCGAGCGCACCATGCCCTACCTGATCGACCGCGTGATGGGTGAAGGCTCGCTGTATGCGCCTGATCTTGCAGCGTTGGCCCTGGCCCAAACCGGCGGCGATGTGTATGAGGCCGTGCTGATGTTGCGCGCCTACCGCAGCACGCAACCAAGATTAGCCTATGCCCAACCCATCACGTCCGACGACATGCTGGTGGTGCGCCGCATCTCCGCCGCCTTCAAAGATATTCCCGGCGGCCAGGTGCTCGGGCCGACGCTGGACTATAGCCATCGCATTTTGCAGCTGGAAGTGTTGGAGGGAGGGGAGACGGGAGACGGAGGACGACGGACGGCCGACAACGACTCTGCACCCGTCGCGGCTTCCGAGCTGCACCGTCTTCCGTCCCCCGTCTCCCCCTCTTTTCCGCTCGTCGCCGACTGGCAGCGCGATGCGGGTCTTTTGCCGGCGCTGCCCGAACACGACACCATCGCTGCCGCCGATATTCCCGATGTCACCCGCGAACCCCTATTATTTCCGGCCTCGCGTGCACACCGTCTGCAATCGTTGAGTCGCGCCGAGACGGGCGGCGTGCTGGCGCTGGGCTATGCCAATATGCGCGGCTATGGCTCGGTGCATCCCACCATTAACGAGGTGCGGCTGGCGTATGCCGATGTGAATGTCATGCATCCCATCACTGGCGAGCCGTTCAGCATCGGCCGCATTCGGGTCAGCCAGGCCGAGATTGTGACGACGTTTAAAGGCGAGGCCGACAACCCCGAGCTGGCCCTGGGCTTTTGCGCCACGATGGGCTGGAACGAGGTCAAGACCATCGCCGGCTCCATGCTCGACATGGCCATGGATTTGCCGGAGCCGCACCCCAGCCACACCGAGGAATACGTGCTGTATCACACCGACCCCGTTGAATCCTCAGGCTTTTGCATTCACTACAAGCTGCCGCACTACGTGACGTTTGGCAGCGACCTCGACGCCATGCGCGCCGTGCGCATGATGGCACCGGCTCACAGCGGCAAGAATGGCTTTTACGGCGAAGGCAAGAATTTGAGCACGGCGACACCGGGGGTGTATGCGGAGCAAGAGGACGACGGACGGAGCGACTCGGAAGCCGCGACCGGATTGGCCGTCTCCCGTCCCGGCGTCCGCGCTGCATCGTCTCCCGTCTCCGATCCCCTCCCCACCCAGGAGCACCCATGACCCTAGCCACCCTCGCTTCTCCACAGCAAGGCTATTCCTACGCCTTCCTCGACGAGTTCGCCAAGCGCGAGTTGCGCCGGCGCACGCTCAAGGGCATCGCAATCCCTGGCTATCAGGTGCCGTATGCCAGCCGCGAGTTGCCGATTGCGCGCGGCTGGGGCACCGGCGGCTTGCAGGTGACGCTGTCGTTGGTCGGGCCGGATGATGTCGTGAAAGTCATCGACCAGGGAGCCGATGACAGCGTGAATGCGGCTAATTTACGCCGCTTCATCGCCCGCATGAGCGGGGCGCACACCACGGTCGACACGGCCAAATCCACGCTGTTGCAGAGCCGGCATCGCATTCCCGAAGAGCGCATGCAGGAGCGCCAAACCCTCATTTTGCAGGTGCCAGACCCCGAGCCGTTGCGCGGCGTCGAGCACAACATCAGCAAAGCCCGCGTGATGCATGGCGAGTCTGACTATGGCCTGATGTGGCTGAGCCTGTATGAGCAACTGGTCAAATATCGGCGCGTGACGATTGGCGCAAGTTATCCCTCGCTGGTGCATGGCCGCTACCTGATGAGCCCCAGCCCGATTCCACGCTGGGACGTACCCAAGCTGCATCAAGCCGCGCACCTCACGCTGCTGTCGGCCGGCCGCGAGAAGCGCCTATATGCGGTGCCGCCCTACACCGATGTGAGGCCGTTGGAATTCGATGACGTGCCGTTTCGGGTGGAGAACCAGGCCGGCTGGGTGTGCCAAAAAAGCGGCTCGACGAACAAATTCATGACCGAGATTCCGCAGGACAACGGCCAGGCACTGCACGAAATCTCCGACACCAGCTACGTCGGCAAAGTAGTGGCGCTGGGACGCGGCGATGCCGACGAACAGCTCGGCCCTACGTATTACGACTCGGAAGGCAGGTTTTATCACGATGGTTATCTTAAATAAGGAGACGGGGGACGGGAGACGGGAGACGGATCTTGCCGTCCCCCGTCTCCCGTCGCGGCTTCTGAGCCGCACCGTCTCTTTGCACCCCCCTCAGTTGGTGACCACGCCACCGTTGCTGGAAGTGCGCGGCCTGGTGAAGCGCTACGGCAAAACTGTGGTCGCGGTTGATGGCGTGGATGTGCTGGCGTATCCGGGCGAGGTGTTGGGCATCGTCGGTGAGAGCGGCAGCGGCAAGAGCACGGTGTTGCGTTTGCTGAATTTGGAGGAGCCGCCTGATAGTGGTCGCTATCAACTCAATTTGCCCCAGCACTCGGCGTTGAGCGGCGTCGATCTATTCACGCTCGAACGCTATGCCAAACGCGAGGTGCGCACGTTCCAGATCGGCATCGTCTACCAAAACCCGCACCTGGGCCTGCGCATGCGCAACACCAGCAGCGGCAATGTGGCCGAGCGGCTGATCGTGGCCGGCGAGCGTAACTACGGCATCTTGCGCGAAGCCGCCAAACAATCGCTCGACGCCAGCGAGTTTCCACTGAGTCGCATGGACGACCCGCCGTATCAACTTTCGGGCGGCATGCAGCAGCGGGTGCAACTGGCCAAAGCCATCGCCCTCAAACCACCGTTGCTGTTGCTGGATGAGCCGACCACCGGCCTCGATGTCAGCGTGCAAGCGCTCGTGCTCGACACCTTAAAACGGCTCCAGCGCGAGAGCGGCATCACCATGGTCATCGTCTCGCACGACCTCGGCGTGATCCGAATGCTGGCCGACCGCGTCATGGTCATGCGCCACGGCCGCGTCGTAGAGCAAGGCCTCACCGATCAAGTCCTCGAAGACCCGCAAGATGCGTATACGCAGCAGTTGGTGCATGCGAAGCTGTAAGAGGGGAGTTGTTAGTGATTAGTGATTAGTTCTCAGATCCGCTACTAGCCACTAACCACTAATCACTAACAACTCTTTATCCCATGAACATCCTCACCGTCCAAAACCTCAGCAAGCAGTTTGCGATTCATCATTTGAACCGCGAGGTGCATGCATTTTCTGATTTGAACTTTACGTTGGAGGCCGGCCAGTTTTTGCTGGTCAGCGGCCCCAACGGCGTGGGCAAGAGCACGTTGTTGCGCTGCCTGTATCGCACGTATTTGCCGAGCGGCGGCCATGCCTGGTTCAACAGCACGCAGGGCCGCATCGATCTCGCGCATGCGGCCGATGTAGACATCATTCATCTGCGCCACGATGAGATTGGGCATGTGACGCAGTTCCTGCATCCACGGCCACGGGTGAGTGCGTTGGAGCTGGTGGCTGAGTCGCTGGAAGCGCGGCCGCTGGAAGCCGCGCACGCGCTGAAGGGACAGGCGCAGCATGAGGCCGGCGACCTGTTGCAATCGTTTGGGTTGAAGCCGGAGTTGTGGCCGGCTTATCCCACGACCTTTAGCGGCGGCGAACAGCAAAAGGTGAACCTGGCCCGCGCGCTGGCCCATCGGCACCGCCTGCTGTTGTTGGACGAGCCGACAGCGTCGTTGGATGCGCAGGCGCGCGCCGCGCTGGTGCAACGCCTGCGCCAGCTCAAAGCCCAGGGCGTGGCCATGATCGGCGTGTTCCATCACCCCGAAGATGTGCGTGAGTTAATTGATGGTGAAATTCGATTGAC
>JBBQST010000134.1:0-9967 GCA_038213625.1 Thermoflexales bacterium | reverse complement strand
CCACCTCGGCTTCGGGCAGGGGACGCAGCGGCCGGCGCATGCGCATGGAGGGGAATTTGCCGAGCAGGGTCATGGCGCATTTCATGCGCTGGTGCGCGTCGCTGGACGGCTCGCCGAAGCGATACACGATTTGGGAGAGCGGCCGCACCTTCTCCTGCGCAGCATACGCGCGCGGCAGATCGCCGCATAACGCCGCATCCACCAGCTCCACGATGAGGTCGGGGACAAAGCCGGCAAAGCCTACAAGTGCACCGTCGCAGCCATCTAATAACGTAGCCAGCAAATACTCATCGTGGCACGAGATGACACTGATATTCGGCGCGGCCTTTTGCAGCTCACGATAGTCGTAGCCCCAGCGGGCCATATCACGCGTGCCCATTTTGATGCTGACCACATGTGGAATTTTTGTCATCGCCAGCATCTCTTTGAGCAAGTAGCCGGCCTTGGTCCACGACGGATATTGGTGCACGATGATGTCGATGTCGGCGCCCTCGGCCACATCCTGGAAGAAGCCCACGGCTGTCTCGCTGGTGCGGCCAAAGCGCAGCCAGTGGTGCGGCGGCATTAACAAAATCGCATCAGCACCCACGGCTTTGGCCGCTTTTGCCTGCTCAATCGCATCATCGGAGCCCTCGGCACACACGCCTGAAATCACTTTTACCGTGTCGCCGACTTCCTCGGCGATGATGCGCGTGACATCGGCGCGTTCGCGGTTGCGCAGCGACATGGCCTCGCCGGTGTGCCCGTTGCATACCAGGCCGCGAATGCCTTTGACCGAGGCGAGATAACGCGCATAGGCGCGCAGACCGGCCTCGTCAATACTGTCGTCGTCGCGGAAAGGGCATAGCGTGGCAGGAAAGACGCCGGCCCAGGGATGAGTTGGATATAGCATGAAACCTCGCTAGAGTCACGATCAAATTCAAATGTCGACTTCGTAGAGTTGTGCAAAGCCGGTGTGGTCGCTGGTAAAAACAACGCTGCGGCCGTCCGGCGCAAATGAGGGATGGGGATGGGTGTGCTGCGGCGCATACACATTCACCGGCCCATCGTCGTAGGGGCAGTGATCGGTGTTCCAATGCGCGCCCCCATTGCTCGACTGGCTGAGGCACAGTGTTTTGAATGGGCTGTTGCTCTGACGCGGATCGAAGACTTGCAGGCCACAATCAGGGAAAGTTGTGTCGGCACACATCAGCGTGCCCTGCCGGTTGATGGCCGGATGCCACGCGTTGAAGTCCGTGACCTGTCGCACGGCACCGGTATCGATGTTCACACCAATGACGCCATGCGGCCAGTTCGTCGTGACCAACTCGCGCGTGCCAGGCCGCCAGGTCTCGTGCACGATCCACTCTTTTCTGGCGGTATCGCGCTGGTAGACCAGCCGATTGCCGGTGCCATCGCGGTTGATCACCCACATGCGGTCCTGATAGGGGCCGGCGTAGCGCAATAGCGTGTTGTCGCTGGGATGAAACTCAGGGTGACCAATCGTGTCGCGCTCCAGGATCACTTCATGCTGACCGGTTTGCGTGTCGATGAGAATAAATCGCGAGACCAGGCCGGCCTTCACCGGCACCGCCCAATAGCGATCATCGTGGCTGAGCGTAGTCGTACCCATGGCTGCGCCGACCATGCCCTTCTCGCGCATCAATACATCGCCAAAATCGGCCAGTTGCTCCTCGCCCAGCGTCTCGGCATCCACCCGCCACGCGCCAGAATTCGTCGTGAAATACACATGCCGGCCATCGTGCGAGGGATGAATGCTCCACTCGGCCAGATCATCGCGGTCGGTGAGTTGCCGTAACCGGCCGGTCTCGCGCAACTCGGCATAGAGTTCCGGCCGGCCGGTGCGATGCGACACGAAGATCAGCCGACGTGCGGCATCATCGAAGGCGGGCACGTAGTAGAACGGGTGATGATGAATACTGGGATGCGCCGTGATTTGCCGCACACGTGCGCCGGTCTTTTCATCGCGATAGATGCGGCTCTCAGGTGGCGAAAGGTGTCCTTTGGGCATGGTGACTGGTTGCTAGTGGCTGGTTGCTGGCGGCTAGCAGCTAACTGCCAGCCTCCAATGACTGCTTTCCTTACGGCCTCGGATAACTGATCCTCAACATCGCCTCGACATCGAGCGGATCGACGTTGTATTTTTTGTGAAGGACGGCTCGCGTCAGCGCGTCAGATTCAAGATCGCCCTCGATGGGTAGCTTGATGCGTTTGCCCTCGTTCAGGCTGGATTCACGCGCACCGATCTCCATCATCTCGGACATGAGCGCGTCTTCGGCGCTGAACTCACTCTGGCGCAAGCCGCGCACAGCCAGCGCAAAATCGACAATGTGGTCGAGCATGGCGACGCCGTACCAGTCGTAGGTGTGCGGCACCAACTCCTTGAGATAGAGCGGATTGACGTACTCGATGCAACCAGTCGGCGTGTCGGCAAACGTGCGCGTCCAACGCCGATCCTGCATCTCGGTGATAACGGGCGTGACCACATCGGCCATGCCACCGCCGTTGAATTGCTGATGCGCCTCTTGATACGGCGCAAGTTTTTGATCCGACACATAGCGCAACTCGGCCTCGTCGCTGCCCCAGGCGTGTCCGGGCGCACGGTGCACCAGCGTGCCGCGCTCGCCCTGCCACTCGGTGTAGCCGGGGCGTGGATGCCGGCCCAGATGGCCTTTGACGTGGCCGGAGCCGGTGTCCATCACCAAAAAATCATCAGCGAAACCGAAGAAGCGCGCGTTGAGATTTTCGTGATCGTGCCGGCGTTGTGGCTGCGAGTAGAAGGCCGGATGCGCCATGCTGTGCTCGACGCATTGCACCCAGATGGGGTGCGCGCCGGCAAACGCGATCCAACGCGAGTTATTGTGATAGCCGGTGTGATCGGCATAGCTGTAGATGCGGCCGATGCGGCCCAGATAGCCATTGCGCTTCACCGTCTGCGCAAAACGGTCGATAGGGAAGCGAAAGAAATTCTCGGCCACCCGCACGATGGTGTGGTGCTGTTGGGCCGTGACGATCATATCTTTGGCCTGGCACACCATGCTGGCCCAGGTCGTTTCGGTGAGGTTGTGAACGCCGTGTGACGATAAGAAGATCGAGATGGCATGGTGCGACTCCACCGGCGTCACCACAATCGCCGCTTCCATCGGCCGGGCTTTCACCAGCTCGTGAATGTCATAGAACGCGGGCACACCGAGCGCGGCCGCCAGTGCATCACAATGTTCAGGCACCGGATCGCACACGGCCACCACCTCAACCCACGAGGGCAGTGCGCTGAACAGTGGCCGGTAGTGCGTGCGCATGCGGTTGCCGGCACCGATCAGCGCCACTCGCACGGGAGTTGTTGGAATTGGAATCATGTTACTGATTACTGTCTACTGACGACTCATTACCCAGCTCTGCCTACCACTTCAACGAGCCGCTCGTCAGCCCCTCGACAAATTGCTTGCTAAACAGAATGAATAGGATGAGCATGGGAATACTGGCCAGGGCATAGCCGGCCATTTGGCGGCCGACGTGCGCGCCCATATCGCTTTGCAGCCAGAACACCTGCAGGGCCATGGGCCGGATGGCGCGCTCGGTGACCGTGACCATCGGCCACAACCACTCGTTCCACACATCGAGCACCCGCAGTACAGCCAGCGTGGCCAGAATGGGCCGCGACATGGGCAGCACAATTTTGGTGAACACGGCAATGACATTGGCACCATCGACGCGGGCAGCATCCAGGATCTCCTCGGAGATGCCGGCGAAGAACGCGCGCAGCACGAACATCTCGAAGATCTGGGTGCCGGCGATGATGGGGATGATCATGACCCAATAGGTATTGAGCAGGCCCATCTCCGCGACCAGCACCACGCGGGTGGCAAAGGTGAGAATGCCGGGCACGAACAGAATGCCCAGCACGCACCAGAACAACAGATTGCGGCCGGGAAACTTGAAACGCGCAAAAACATAGGCTCCAAGCGAGGCCAGGGTCAGGCTGCCGATGGTGACTGCGGCCGCGATGAGCGCGCTGTTCAGAATCGAATATTTCAGCACGTTGAAGGCAATGACCCAGTTGTCCCATTGGAACGGCGCGCTGAAGCCGAGCGGGTTCGTCAAAAACTGGCCCTGGCTCTTGAGCGAAATGCTGAGCATGAACAAAATGGGAATGGCCGAGAGCAACAGGCCGATGCCAAGGAAGAAATGAATGCCCATGTCGTGCCGCAAAATTTTGCGCCACTCCGGCAACGGCTTATTCGCTTTCATGCTGACTGGCAATGTCGTGTTTGTCATATTCATAGGGTTTTCACCACAAAGACACGAAGCATTCACGAAGCACACAAAGGGTTTCAAAAGGAAAATCTTTGTGGCTGCTTTGTGTCTTCGTGGTGAAAATCAGAATCATTGGCTATCGCGTGTCTTCTTCACAGTTCAATCCCCGTCCACTCCCGTCACGCGCAGCTTGCGGTTGCCGATGTACGAGAAGATCAAAATCAGCACAAACAGGATGACGCCGACGGCACAGGCTTCGCCGAGCGCGGGATAGTTCTTGCTGAAGCGTTCGAGGCCGAAGGCTTTGCTGTAGAGATACAGGCCCGGCACCATGGTTGCGCCATACGGCCCGCCCTGGGTGAGCACCAACTGCGCGCCGAAACCTTGAAAGACGCCGATGATGCCGAACACCAGAAACAGCCGCGCCTGACCCAGAACCTGGGGGATATCGATTGCAAATACGCGCCGCAGCGTGGAACACCCATCCATCTTGGAGGCGTCGATCATCTCGCTGGGAATGTTGGTCAGACCGGCCAGATAGATCAATGGGGCAATGCCGATGATCCAGGGGAAGCCCATGAACAGGATGGCCGGCAACGCGGTGCTCGGCGTGCCAATCCACGGTTTCACCCATTCTTCAAGGCCAACCGACTTCAGCAGCAGGTTGAGGCCACCGTTGGGATAGGAGTAGATCCAGCGCCACAGTTGCAGCGTCACCATGCCCGGCACCAGCGTCGGCACCAGAATGGCAATACGGTAGAAATTGCGCGCGCTGGCGCTGCGCAGGTTGAAGATCAGCTCGGCCACGATGAAGGGCATCGCGAAGGGCACTGTAAACGTCCACACCACAATGATGCCCATGTTGGCCCACGAGCGCCAAAACACCGGATCGGCCAGCACGCGCTGGAAGTTCTGCAACCCCACGAACTCCTGGCGAATAGGCGGCTGCCAGTCGAAGAATGCCATCACCAACGCCAGTCCCGCGGGATAGTAGATAAACGCAAACAATAGAGCGAAGCTCGGCAGCAGCAGGACATACAAGTACCAGTGCTGGACGATTTGCTTCCACAAGTTGCGCCGCGGCAACTTACCGGCGACAGGCCGCTTGGCGCCGATCGTGATATTCGCCATCGTGTTCTCCGATTGCTGGATCTGTAAATGCCTCTGGATTTTCACCACGAAGACACGAAGGGGTCACAAAGATCACTAAGACCCATCTTTTGAAACCTTCGTGATCGTTGTGCGACCTGTACGTCTTCGTGGTGAAAATCCAAACCTTCAGATGAGTTTGTTATTGCGTGCGATAGGGATCGCACGAGGCTGGCAGCGGCGGGTAACCCGCTTCTTTCATCGCATCCTCGTAGCGCTTGACGACGGTGCGGCGGATGTTCTCGTCGGCCTTCTTGGTCGCCGTCTCGAAATCCACCTGACCGGCCGACCATGCCTGCATGTTCTTCTCGGTGTCGGCGGTGTAAATCGGCTCGTTCGAGTAGGTGCCCGGTGGCTGCGACACGCCCTTGAAGACTTCGGGTTTAATCGACAGGAATTTCTTGAGCTTGGGCTCGGCCTTATCCACGATCTTGGGGTTGAGTGACAGGCTGCCGGTGTGGCTGGACAGGATGCCGATGCCCTCGGCGCTCATGAACTGGAACCAGTCCAGCACCATATTGTCGACGTTGGTGTCTTCGCCACTGGCGCGCACATTCGGCGTGGGCGCAAACACATCGCCGCCACCACTCGACAGCATGAACGGCTGGCCGTCGAACGAAATCTTGATGCTCTTGTCGAACAGATCTTCCTGGGTGATGTTGGGGAAGGTCTGGATATCCCAGTCCTTGACCATCAGCACGCTGTCTTTCTCGGCCTGCTTCATCGCGCCGTAGAAGCCGGAAAGTTGGAAGCTCATCGCGGCCTGACCAGACAGCCACTGCGCGCCGGTCTGGTCGCGGGCCGGGTCCCAGAAAGCCGCGCCGCCGCCGGGAAAGCTATCGACCAGCCGCTTCCACTGCTTCAACGCCTCTTGAATATCCGGGTTGTTGCTGGTGGTGTAGTTGCCGTCGCACCACTGCACGGTGGAGTTGGGGTTGCCCAGCGCCTTGGGGTTGCTCTCCTGCATATTGGCGATGTCACCGCCGGCCTTGGTGTAGCGATCCATCGTCAGGACGGTGTAGCCGATCCAGGCAAACCAATATGCTGGATAGCTCGGCATATCCCACGCCACATATTTGCCAGAGGCGTTGATCTTGTCGGCCAGCGCATATAACTCCGTGTAGGTCGCCGGGAAGGTGTGATCATAGCCAAACTCCTTGAGGATGTCCCAGTTGACCCAGATGCCGGATGCGGTCATGCCGGTAGTCTGGCACGTCCACATGTTGTAGGCACCCTGCTCGGTGCAGCGCGAGGTGCGAACCACGTCATCAAACCAGTCGTCCTTCCACGCGGTGCCGGTGTAGGGATTGACCTCGTTTTCATAGGGCTTGAAATCCATGGCGATGTTGAGGCCGCGCGAGATTTCCTCCTGCGTAGGGCGGAAGTAGTTGCACTCGCCGACATAGGTGATGTCGGGCATCTGCTTGGTCTGCTTGCGCGTCTCGCACCATTGCTCGCCGGTCTGGCCCTGCGGCAAATCTTCGATGACGACTTCGACGCCGGGTTGATAACTCTTGTAACGCTCGAGGATTTCACGCCAGGCCGTTTGGGTGGCCGTCTCCGGCGCGCCTTCCACCGGCAGCGCGCCCTGCACCGCAATGGTGAGCTTGCCTTCCAACTTACGGAGGTTCGGATTATTGGAGTTGAGTGACGCAGCGGGTGCGGCTGCATTGTCAGTGGGTGCGGCCGCTGCGGCCTCGGTTGCAGGTGCACTGGTGGCCGCGCTGGGTGCAGGCGCTGCGGCCGGTGCCGCCTGACACGCACTCAGAAGCAACATCACCAAACCAGCACGAACGAATTGAATCTTGGGGATCGAGCGTTTCTTCGGACTCATGTTTGTTCTCCTTCTTGGGAATTGGGGAAATGAGCAATCTCAATCGATAACGTGTCTGTCAACGTCATCAAGGAATGGGCCAGTAAATGGGGCAAAAATTGGGGTAATTGAACGCATCAAACGCATATGCGGTCTTTTGGTTGGGTGGTCTGACCACTAGGTCGCCACGAATTGGCTATGTGAGTTCATCAAAAGAAATTAGGCCGGCCTGCGCGCTTTGGACTTGATTAGGCGTAAAGCGGCCGTTGGGGCCGCCAAAGATCTCGTGTGTGGTGAGTCTGAGTCTGTTTGCACAATCGGCGCACTGTCGGCCTTCGTCGGCATGAGCGTTGGCGAGGGTGTCGCCATCAACTTGGCTTCCACGTTGGTCAGGTGCCGCAACATCGCGGCGTAGGCCGCATCCGGGTCACGCGCCTTGAGCGAGGCCAGAATGACTCGGTGATCTTTGAAACTTTGCTCGGGCAGACCTGGAATTTGCGAGTTGCGGTCGCGACTGGCGCGGCCCAATCGGCGAATGCTGGCCATATAGGGGCTCTCAAAAATAGGATTGTGCGCGGCCTGCGCGATCAACTCGTGAAAGTCCAGATCGGCCTGCAAAAAGGCCTGATAGCCCTCATCTGTCTTCTCTGAGCGCTTGAGGCAGACCTCCATTACAGCCAGCTCAGCATCCGTAATCTTCTGAGCCGCCATCGTGACGATGCCGAGTTCTAGTGCCTTGCGTGCCTCGAACAAATGCGCGAAGGTGGAGTCGTTCAACGACACCACATATTCCAGGTGGTCCACCAACAGCTCCGGCTCCAGCGATGTCACATAGGTGCCGTTACCCTGCCGCGTCTCCACGGCGCCAATGATGGCCAATGCGCGCAACGCCTCGCGTAACGACGAGCGGCTGACTTGCAACATGCCGGCCAGGTCGCGCTCCGGCGGCAACTTCTCGCCGGAGTGAAGTTGCCGCTCTTTGATCAAAGACAAGAGACGCGCAGCAATTTTCTCTGAGAGAACGTCTTTCTCCAGTGTGCCAAATGAAACCGTTGCCGAAAGCTCATTCATTTCAAGGGTATGGTGGTCAGACCGATTTGGGAGATTATAGGAAGTATGTGTGTGATGTCAAGCGCCTCTTGCACTATGAAGCCGGGTGTGCCCGCATCGAAGTGCAGGCACGCGGCCAACGCCACCGGGCCGATGGAGCCATGCGGCACGAGGCGAATATCCTGCACCTAAGCCAGCGCTGCGATCTTCTGGATCATCAAAATACCGCCACAGTGCAATACATCCATCTGCACAATATCAACAGCATCAACAGCGCGCAGCGAAATCAATCGATTGAAATCGATCAGCGTATACAACCGTTCACCGGCCGCGGTGGGGCTGTGCGTATTGCGTTTCACCTCGGCCAACAATTCGATACTCTCCGGCGCAATAGGCTGCTCGCACCACATTGGTCGAAAAGGCTCAACCGCCTGGATGGTTTTGATGGCCTCGCCCACACTCAAGCGGCCATGAAACTCGATGATGAGGCCGATGCCGGGACCAACGGCATCTCGCACCGCGGCGATGCCTTCGTATTCGTAACCAACCCGCCTGGCATGCGCCTTCGTCACAGCAATCGACTTCCGTGTCTCCTTGAGCAACTGGATCGGCTACTCATCCATGCACAACACCCGATGCTTCGGATCGTAGGCAGTGGCATAGGTTTCGAGCACTTCTTCCATACAAGCCACGAATTCTGCATCTTGTTCGGGTGAAATGACCCAGTATTCAATCTTCCGCTTAGTCATGCCGTTTTTTTCTAGGACAGCAAAATCAGCTAGGCACACTCCAAAAACCCGCAGTTTTCGGCAAGGCGCTAAAAGACGGGCTTGCAAATCCTTCGGGGTTCCAAGGTTTTTTAGTTTGCTTTGCCAGCCTAGGAAAAAAGAAGATTGTTGTACTTGATCGTCGCCATTCTTTGCCTCATTGCGGGTTTGCTTTCTGTCTGGGTTACGTTGCTCCAAGGGTTCACCGTCAATACCGCCACAGGGATCGCCCTGCTCGTCGTCAGCATGGTGCTGGGGCGTCGCTGGTGGCAAAGTGCAAAGTAAGCGCTGTGCGGCGTGAGCGATGGCGGCCAAGATTGTTTCCTGAAGTGACACGCCTTTAACCGCATCAGATGTTGTGTGCCGATTTCACTCCGTCGATGCCATCATGCATTAAGCTTCAGCAATCGACCATGTCCATCTCTCGTGCCGTCTCAATTGATCCCAACTACGCCAATCGCCAGGGCTATGACCCGCTCTTTCTGGGGATACCGGTGCCTTTACCCACTCTCTCTCCCGAACAAAGCGGCCAAGCCATCATGCCCCCCTTGCCCTACCACCACTTCTCAGTTGTGATGCACGCACATCGGCGACTCGCCATATACACGGCCGTGAATATCAATGGCGCACAGGCGAAGCGTTTGCGCCGTGAGCCAGACCGTTGGTCGTATGACCCCAGACTGCCCGCTGAGTCCCAACTCGATGCCGCGTTCTATCAAGGGAACGCCCTGGATCTGGGCCATCTGGTTCGGCGGCTGGATCCGACCTGGGGAAGTCTCGCCAAGGCGGCGAATGATGATACCTTTCATCTGACCAACGCCGCACCTCAACATGCCAGTTTCAATCGCACCAAACCCCTATGGGCTGGACTGGAAGACTATCTGCTGAAGAACACCGAACTGAATGCGCTCAAACTCAGCGTCTTTACTGGCCC
>JBBQST010000133.1:0-9983 GCA_038213625.1 Thermoflexales bacterium | reverse complement strand
TGGCTGCTCAGTTGGGCGGCTTGATAGGGCATTCTCCAATGTTTCGAAAGCGTTTGTCTGTCTGGCTTTGGTGAATGCTTTCGAATTGTGCAAGCGCACAAGAAAAATTGTGACAACGAAACATACTTGCGACATTACGCCTGATGCAGGGATAAGACCGACACATCACTATCTGTCATTTAGTCCGAGCATCGTTCGGCTGGCCCCGTTGCTGGCAAACCGGAACTACCACTCACGTGAACTGGCATTGGAGCTGCGGATAACTGAACAGGGCGCTCTTCGGGTCAGGGAATGGTGTCGGCACGGTTTGCCGAATACGCACGATGAGGCAGGCCGAATTTTGATCAATGGCCAGTCTTTTGCCGCTTGGGTTCGACAACACACTCGCAGCATCAACCGAAAAAAGCTTCCGGCCGGGCACATGTGGTGTCCTGGCTGCAATCAGTCACAACCATTTGACGAGGTTACGGCCATCATCAATACCACCGGCCATCGCCCACAGCGAACTGCGTTGTGCCCGTTGGGTCATCGCATGTCGCAATGGGTCTCGGTGAAGTGTAAATGACGATTCCACACGAAGTCATACCCGTGCATCCTGAAAACTGCAAGCTGAGGCTTGATTTTCTCGACGACTGTCGTGCCAGTGGGATGCCCGAGTCGCGCGTTTTGCAGCGCTATTCCACAACTGAACATTTGGTGCGGCGCGCCGGCGACAAACCCCTCTGGAAATATTCCATAGGCGAACTCAATCAATTGCTTGCCCATACGCCTGCCTTGAATGTCAGCAAGGTCGAGAAGCCCTTGTCACATGAGCGTTTACGAAAAGTATTCCTCCATGCCCGCGAATTGCTTGCCTATGCCATTGAACGATATCCTGCCCTGTTCAAACAGCGAGCCCGTCATCTACGCAATCTATCACCACCGCCAATGGCTGGCACAGCGTCAACAGATCGGCGGCCATATTACACAATCGATGAGGTTTCTAAGATAGCAAACGCTGAGTTCGGTGAGGATTTAATTCTGCGACGAGCCCAGGCAGCAGCTTGCTTGCAGTTTGTATCAGGGATGCGGAGTGGTGCATTGGCATCTTTACCCCTGCATGCTCTTGATTTGAAGGCACTAAAGGTCGATCAGGATCCAAAATATGGCATTCGAACCAAAAATGCGAAATCGGCGGTCACGATCTTGATAGACCTACCGGAGTTGCTGAAACCCATTCGGTCCTGGTGCCAGTTCTTACAAGAGCATGTGTCACCACATGCCATGGTCTTTAACGTATTTAACGATTTAGTGGTGCCAATTCGCCCCACAAACCGAGGACCAGGTCGAGGACGGGTCAAGCATGTCAACGACGGTTATCAAAAGATATGCGCTGCACTCGACTTGCCTTACCGTTCATCGCATGCCTTTCGGCATGGACACATTGTGTTCTGTCTCAGTAAGTGCAAGACGCCGGCCGAGTTTTTGGCGCTGTCCCAAAATGTGATGCACGCGGACGTGAAGATGACCGAACACTATGGCGCTCAAGATTTCTCTGGAATTCAGAGTGCCTATGCACATTTTGTGGTGGAGGATCACAATTTAGAGCTAAGAAGGCGACAAGAGAATGCACCAATCGATGTCTCGGATGCAATGCAGACTTTGACGGATGCAACGAAAGGCGAGTCATTGGCCGATGACCAGCGAGAGATGCTGAAACAACTCACGCTTGAATTATTGCCGATGCTGATGCGCTGACACCAACTTACAATCTCCAGTTGTTGACCGGACTGGCGCGACGATGTGCGTTTTGAACATCAATTTGGGCGATGGCAACGTAGTTCTTAACCATGTCAAGCGTGCTATGGCCAAGCAACTTTTGCAGCGAGAACACATCCCCACCAGCCCGCAGAAACTCAATGGCGAACGTATGACGAAAGCGATGTGGATGAACATTTGGCACACCGGCCTTCTTGCCCAGGCGATTGAGCAACAGCCGCAGACTGTTATTGTTCATCCGCCTGTCATTTCGTGCAACAAACAATGGGGCATTCTCATCGTCTCCATCCTCGCGCTGAGTCAAGTATCGCCACAACTCACGACGAGTGAACTTCTCAACATAGACAAATCGGCCCTTGCCGCCTTTGCCATAGCGTACGCGCATTTCGCCCGTTTTTGGATCGTAATCGCGAATGTCCATCGAACAAAATTCGTTCGCGCGCAAGCCGGTATCGAGCAACACTTTGATGATGGCCCGATCACGTACAGCGGTGCCGCGTGGGTTCGAAAAGGTGCGCCGATCATGCGTTTCTGCAGTACGCGTTGTGTCGCAGGCCTTGAGCAGGGATTCGATTTGTTCTTTAACGTAGGGCCGAATCTCAGTTTTCTGAAACTTCGGCATCGGCACGCCGTCCATGGGATCGGCAACCTTAAATTCTGTAGAAGCCCAATTAAAGAAGGCCGACAGCGAGACCCAAATGTTGCGGACGGTCTTGCCAGACAGGGGTTTGTCGTTCCCACCGTAAATCCGCTGAGGGATGTAAGTTGTTCGAAGATAGGCCAAATATTCGCGGAGATGGTTGGGGGTGACGTCGGCGACTAACAGGTCACCAGAATAGCGCACCCACTTTTCCAAGTCGCGTCTATAATTATCGACAGAGCGAAGGCTAAGGCCTTCAGCTTCTTTGTATTGGATAAAACCAATAAGGGCATTGGAGGCAGGCAACAAACCTTTGGAACTCTGATTCATGCGAAAGTCTTCAGATTGAAGGACTACGATGAACTGGAGATCTTCAGGCTCACAGAATCCTAGTGGTTTTTAGGACTCTGAAGAAGAGAAATAGCGGGAGCCGGATTCGAACCGACGACCTTCAGGTTATGAGCCTGACGAGCTGCCACTGCTCTATCCCGCATCGACTAACTGATTGTGATTATATGCACAATCGGCTTGTTGTCAAGGTTTTTCAAACTTCTCTTAACGTAACGAATAACCCTGCACCATGTCCCTACGCAGATTCGAACTGCGATTTACGGCTTCGGAGGCCGGCGCTCTATCCATTGAGCTATAGGGACTTGAACGCTTATTTTATCCCCTAAAGCGGGTTTATTCAAGAAATCGCTTGATGAAATTTAAGTGAGGCTAACCATGCCTCTGGCAGGGCGATCACGTGATCGGCCTCGAAGTCATAGCACACCTGCACGCTGTTGGCCTCGGCTATGCGCGTGCGGGTGTCGATCTGGGTCACCTCGTAGTGCAGGCTGAATGAGCGATTGCCGATTCGGCTGACGGTCAGCACCAGTTTCAGGGTGTCGCCGAGTTTCGCAGGGGCACGGTAATCAATGTCGATGTGGGCGACGATGGTGCTGCGCGAGCGATCCTGCCAGTTGCGGATGCCGGTGTGAGTCATGAAGGCGATGCGCGCCTCTTCCAGGTAGGTCAGATAGACGGCATTGTTCACGTGGCCGAACAGGTCCAGATCACGAAAGCGCACGGCGAGGGTGTGAATGAAGGGCATGGATGCAAAAGTGTGTCGGACAAGCCATGCAAACAAACAGGTCGGCTGGGACATTGCCCCAGCCGACCTGTTTGTCTGTTACTTGAACAGGTCGGTCGCTATTTCTTGGTCACATCGATCGACAGGATCTTATCGGCCGGTGGCAGTGTGGCCGTGGTCGTGATCGTGTCGGTTGTCGTGGCGCCGGCTGCGGGCGGGGGCGGCGCGGCTTGCAACTGCTTGATGATGTCCAGACCCTGGGTCACTTCGCCGATCACGGAGAAGCGATCTGCGAAGACGACGGTGGGCGTGTAGGTGAAGATGAGTTGGGTGGTGTTGCGAATGCCATCCCCAAACAGCGCTACGACACCGGCCTTGGCAAACGCGTCTGTCGCCGGCTTCTCCAGGCTGCAATCGTAGCCGGGGTTGCCGCTGGCAGTGGAAGCACCAAACAGCACCGCGCCGATCTCGGGATCGTTCAGGGCCACATCTGCATTGTTGTAATAACCCTTCTGAGCCAGGAACAAGGTCGAGTTCACGTTCACCGGTGCCAACGCGGGGTTGATCTCGGCCACGATGTCGCCCTTGGTGGTCTTGATGGTCATGACGTAGGTGGCGCCGGCTTCCACAACCTCGTCGGGCTTGGCGAAGTTCACATCCGGGCCTTTGCCAACAGCATCCAGAGTGCGCTGTTCGGCATAGGCGCGGAACTGGGTGATGATCTCGGTGCTGGACAGAGCCTGCGGGTTAATTGCGCGGCCGTCCAGGAACAAGGTTGGTGTGGCTTGAATTTGCGATGTGGTACCGGTCTTGACATCGGCCTGCACACGGGCGGCGACTTCCGGGCTGGCCAGATCGGTCTCGAATTTGGCTACATCGAGCCCCAGTTCTGTGGCAAAGGTCTTGAGCGTCTCGGTGATCTGCGCCACCGGCACGGCCTCCCAATCCTTTTGCTTCTCATAGAGCGCATCGTGCATTTCCCAGAACTTGCCCTGCAACGCGGCGGCTTCGGTGCCGTGGGCGGCGATCAACGCCTTGTCGTGGACGCTGGTCAGAGGGAAGTGCCGAAAAACCAAGCGCACCGTGTCACTCAATGCGAGCATGGTGCTCTTTAGGCTGGGATGCAACGTGCCACAAGCCGGGCACTGCATGTCGCCGTATTCGATCAGTGTAACCAATGCATCGGGCTTGCCATAGATGTGGTCATCGGCCTGCACGTTCAGGGGATAGGCCACACACGCGGCAGGCTCGGGCACCGGCGTCAGCGTCGGCACGGGCGAGGGCTGAGGGGCTGTGGCCGTGTTGGTCTGCTCAATATCAATTCGTGTGATCGTGTCGCCTGGCGTGGTCGGGTTCTGATCCGGATCGCGCGGGGTAATTTTGTCCAGCACATCCTGGCCTTCGATGATCTTGCCGAAGATGGTGTGTTTGCCGTTCAAATACGTCGGCGAGCCATAGGTGATGAAGAACTGGCTGCCGTTCGTGTTGGGGCCGGCATTGGCCATGGCAATGACGCCAGGTGCATCAAAGTTCAGGCTGTTGGCCTCATCTTCGAACTGATAGCCAGGGCCACCCATGCCGCTGCCGGTGGGGTCGCCACCCTGCGCCATGAAGCCCGGCAACACGCGGTGGAAAGTTGAACCGTCGTAGAAGCCGCTCTGCGCCAGATACACAAAGTTATTGACAGTCTTGGGCGCAATGCCAGGGTCCAGCTCCAGCTTAATGGCTCCCCCGTTCTGCATTTGAATGGTCGCGACATACTTTTTGGTGACATCGATGACCATTGGCGGCGCTTCCTTGATGATGCCGTTGCGCTGCTCAGGGGGCATGCTGGCATATTGCCGCTCTGCACCTGAGGCATCGGCTTTCACGGTGCGGGCTTCGGCGGTGCCGGTGGCCTCGGCATTGGTGGTCGCAGTGGCCTGGGTGCCGGCGGTCGGGGTGGAGCTATAGGTCGTGGCCGTCGGGATCGCGGCCGGTTCTGCCCCGCTGCAAGCAGACAAAAATAAAGCGGCTGTCAGCGTTGCTACAGCCGCTCGGGTTTGCCAGCCGGGCTGGTGTCGTGGTGTTTGTTTCATGTCGTATCGAATTCCTTTTGGCCGGTGAACCAGCCGATCTGTCCTGGATCAAATAAATTTTGCGAAGCAACAGGCGGAACTAACTTGCACAGCGTATCGAGTGTATGGCGGGCGTATAAATTGGTTGAGCTTGGCCCCGACCCGCTGGCAAAGGCTGGCAATCCAAGAATTGTCTGCCGATGGGGCTACAAGTTTGCGCCGGAATTATAACCAGCGCATTTTGGCTCAATTGCCCCAATTGCCCTAATGGCCCCCAAATGCCACTGATAACTTGCTGAACTTATCCCAAGTTTCCATGGCTTTTGGCGCTTGCGCAACTCGGTTGTGTAGTGATAATGTGTGGACAACCTGTGGATGATATGAGTAAACTCTGATTGACTTGCGACCGGCCTTGATTTGCGCGTGATTTGCCTGAAACGATATGTGAATCATTTGAATCATTGCCGTGTTGTGGCGCAATTGCAACTCGTTTTGCAACACAGATCATAAATAAAATAGTCAGGAAAGGTGAGGTATGAAGCGAATCATCAATCAACTAGAAACTCCTAATCACAACCCATTGCGACGCTTTTCGCGCACTTGGCTTGTGATGGTGCTGGCACTGCTTTTGAGCAGTTTGGGCTATTCCACGCCAACTTTTGCCGCAACACCCCAAGCCGAATCAGCCGCGCCCCTGAATTACAGTTGCGTGTGGTACCGCATTCAAGGTACCAATGTGTATCCGCAAACGGTAGCCAATAAGTTCGGCATTTCACTGCGTAGCCTGGTTGCCGCCAATAAGATTCATCCCGGCCGCTTTCTACACCGCGGCGATGTACTTTGCATTCCTGTGAATCGCCCACCGGTGCCGCCTCCCGGCCCCAGGCCCAATCCCCCGCCCGGCCCCGGCCCGCAGCCCGCCAATGGCCCATGGGAGGCTCAATATTGGAACAACCCCGATCAGGCCGGCGCGCCCGTATTGGGTCGTGTCGATCAGGCCATCAACTTCAATTGGGGCTTTGGCACGCCTGACCCAAGCCGGATTCCTGCCGATAACTTCTCCGCGCGTTGGACGCGGGCTGTCCAGGTGACCGGCGGTGTGTATCGCTTCTATGTTCAGCACGATGATGGCGCTCGCATCTCCATCGACGGCCAGGTCATTCTGGATGCCTATGGCTACATCGGCAACCGGCTGGATGCAGTGGATTACTACATTGCGCCGGGTTGGCACACCATCGTGGTGGATTACGTCGAGCGCACCGGGTTGGCTGAAGTTCGGTTTAGCTACTCGCTGCTTTACGTGGGTCAGCCGCTGCCCGGTGAAGGCATCGGCAACCCCGGTCAGCCCCCGCCCGTGGTGCCTGGCCAGCCCTTCCCATGCTCGAAGCCGTATCTGAACGACTCGAACCTGTGCGCCGAGCAGCCCTATCCGATCCGCCGCAACAGCAGCGCCGGCATCGTGTGGCGCATCACCACCGGCTTCGTCTCCGGCGAGTTCGATCGGGGCGATGGCTCCGGCTTCCGCGGCCCCATCTACGCCGAGCAGCGCATCGTGATCGAGAACGTCACCGGCCCGCGCACCATTCGCTTGCGCTGGACCGACGGCAGCCGCTGGTATGAGGACTCACTGACCCTGGCGGTGTATTAGATCGGACGGGAATCAGCCGTGAGCATTGAGGATTAAGACATTAACCTCACCTCGCTTTTAAGGTTTGTTCAAATTGAAATGCCCCGGCTTCACTTGTGAAGCCGGGGCATTTTTTGTCAATTTCGCTAACTGGACGAATGTGTTGGGTGGGATGGTGTGTTTCGTAAACCAAGCCGATATGAACCATCGCTTTCGATCATTGACGGCCGACAACGAAACCGTCGAACACACCCACGCTCTCTACCCGGCCCTCTCGCTCAGTGTGCGAGCCCTTTGGGCACCCGGAAAAGCAGCGGCCCTATCTGAAACCCGCGAGGTATAGAGATAGGTGCTTAGGGAATCCACGCCAGCCGGTCGCTTTGCCAAGTGCTGTGGTTGGGGCCAAGGTCGATGAGCTTTTGTGGATTGCTGCCATCGGCCCCGGCAATGTAGATGCCCCAACTGCCATCCCGGTTGGATTCGTAGGCGATGCGCGAGCCATCTGGCGACCATGTCGGTGTGCTGGCGTTGGCCGATCCATCGGTGAGTTGGATAAACCCACCGGCTGTGCTGACGCGATAGATGGCGAAATTGCCGCTGTAGTTGCTGGCATAGATCAGCTCGGACCCATTCGGCGACCATTGCATGTTGATGTCGCCGGCCGACGTAGTGAGCCGGACGATGTCGCCTGGCGCATCAGGATTAATAATGTGGATGCCGCAGGAATCGGTGCAGGTTTGCAGCGCAATCCGGCCACTCGGCCCCCAAACCGGCCAGCTCCCCCGCGTCAGCAAAGTCGGCGGCACGCTGCCATCCACGCGCGCAATATAGATTTGGTAGTCGTTGTTTTCATAGATGGCATAGGCGACGCGGGTGCCGTCCGGCGAAATGCTGGGCCAAAGCCCGCCGGCATTGGCCACGGTGCCCAGGCCGCCGCTGGAGTACAACCCATAGGTGACACTGCCGCCATTCAGCGCCACGATGCCGGTGCTGGGCTGGTAGGCCGGCTGATTGGCTCCGCCGAGCACGCTGACCGAGTTGCTGCCGCTGGTGAACAGATACAACTGGTTGTAGCCGGCGCTGGGGTCCAACGCGTTGTAGACCAGCCGACCACTCATGCCGGCCACATTTAACACGCTGGTGCCCGAAAGACTGGCCGTGTTGGTCAGGCCGCCATTGGGGTTGAGCTGGCATTGGGTGCGCGCCGTGTTGAGCTTGTTTTCCAGCGCGGGCGCACTGCTGGAGCCGGTCAGACTCAGGGCATTGGTGTAGCGAATTTCGGCCTGACAGTAGCTGCTTGAGGCCGCCAATGCATCGCCTAATTCTAGATTGGCTTCATAGAGGCGAGCACTGACATCGCGATAGCCACCGGGCAGTTCACTCAGCAGATCCACGGCCGTGGCCCAATCGGCCCCAAAATAGCTGATGGCGGTTTGATATGCGACTGCCGTGTTGCGAGCGCCCTGGGCGGCATTGCTAAGCGGCTTGATTTGCTCGGCCAGATCCAGGTCGAAGATGCCGGCTTCCACGTTTTCGGCGCTGCTGCGCAGCCGATCCAGGCCGCGAGTCACCAGCGCATCGTAGCGAAGCTCGTTCACGGCATCGAGCTGAAAATTGGGGTAGAGCTGCTTGATCTGATCGCTATACGCCACGACCGAATCCAAATCTTCACTGGTTGAGGCGTTTTGCAACAGCTTGAACAGCGCTTCCTTGTCCTCGGCAGTGGGCCGGGGCGTCAGGGTGGGTTGGGGCAGGTTGGTCGGCGTCTGGGCCACGCGGGCCGTGGTCAGCAAATCACGGGCCAGGGCGTTGTCGGGCTGATAGCGCAGCACTTCGGTGCAGTTGGCCTCGGCCAGCACCGGGTTTTTCTTTTGCAGCCACTCGATACACTGCACCTGCCGGTCGACCAGATAGGCGCTGAGGGTGGCCGTGGCTTTGATGCGGCGCTCGCTTTGTCCGGCGCTGGCACCCAGAATACCCGAACCTAACACCATGCCGCCCATGGCCAGCACAAACACGACCAGGAAGATCACGGTTTGCCAGACGCGGCTTTGCTTAGCGGGTGGGGTGGCTTTGGGGCGTGCGGCTTTGGCGGTAGAAGCGTCACGGACAGGCGTCACAGGTCTGGTTGCCGATTTTCTGCGCCACAAAGGTGCTTCAACCGGCTTCATCTCCACTTCCGTGTCTGCCTCGGATGAGTCAAGTGGGTCTGGTGGCAGATTCGCCGGCAGCTCTTTTGCGGGCGTGGGATCGTCTGAGTTTGAGGCAGCGCTCATGGGCGTGGCATCATTAAAAGCGAAGTCGCGATCGGGCAGGGCCTGGGCAGCCGTGGGAGCCTGGGCAGCCGTGGGAGCCTGGGCAGCCGTGGGAGCCGTTGAACCAGCATCGGCCTGGGCAGGCTGAAATGGATCTGGGGTGGGTTGATGGTTGTGTTCAATGCCGTTGCCTGCGCCGTTGCCTGCGCCGTTGTCTACCGAATTGGGCATATTGAGAATCTCTGTCTAAGACGGCGGCAATTATAGAGGGTGCCGAATTGTCAACTGCACGTTTGGAGGTCATCTGCTGGTTGTTTGCCGTACGCATTTCGGATGTCAAAATTGGCGGGATGAAGCGACCAGAACTTGAGTGCATTCGCCAAAAGTTCACCATGCGCAGGGGTCGCGCACCACAGCGGATGAAATCACGGTCTATTTCAAGGGATGGCCAGCCAGGTGGCAAACAGGGTCAGGTCGCGGCGGTAGGCGGCCAGCGTGTTGCGCGCCAACCCCTCTTCCAGCCAGAGGGCGTCAATAAAGGTATCAATGCCCGCCAGGCTGGAAGCACTCG
>JBBQST010000132.1:0-10011 GCA_038213625.1 Thermoflexales bacterium | reverse complement strand
GCTCGTGGGCTGTCTGCACAAAGACTTTACGTAGCCACGTCATTCCCGCGGTGGCGGGAATCTAGGCGTCCCATTTACGATAACGTCGGGGATACGTCTGGATTCCCGCCTCCGCGGGCATGACGTGGCTACGTAAAGTCTTTCCTCTGACAGACTACTAGTTTGCTATCTGAGCATCTATAGCAGGCCCAGCACCTGCCGGTTGAACGCGGCCCGGTCGCAAAATTGCGCGGCCCGCTGCTGGGCGCGTTGGGCCAGCTCGACCCTATGTTCAGGTTGTTGAATTAAACGCAGGGTGCCGGCTTTCAATGCATCCAGACTGCGCCACAACACGCCGCACTGGCCATCCTCGACAATCTCTGCCTGGCCGCCGGCGTCGATGACCACGGGCACACACCCGGCCGACATGGCCTCGACTGTGGAGATGCCAAAGTGTTCGGCGCGGTCTGGGTAGCGCTGCAAATCCTCGCCAAAGCCGGTGGCGTGCCAGTACAGCGCAGCCTCGCCCACAGCGTCGGCCATGCGCGGGTAGGCCAGGTTGGGGTGCAGGTGGATGGGATAGCCCTGCGCCGCGCGTTGCAGCCCGGCAAAATAAGCCTGGTGTTCGGGTTCATCGGTGAGCCCGCCGATGAGGTGCAACTGCCAGCCCTGCAATCCCGCATCCACCATCTCGCGAAAGGCGTGCACCAGCACTTCATGTTTTTTGTTGAGCGCGCCGGCCCGAAACCGCCCCACGCTGACAATGCTGTGGGTCTTGGGCAGGGCGCGCAACGGCTCCACCAATGGATACAACAACTCACTGTCGCGCCGCCAATAGTGGCGGGTCCAACGCTGGGTGTAGCGCGTGATCGAAAACAGTCGCGAGTAACTTTGCAGCGCCTGAACCTCGGCTCTGGATGGCAACGCGGCCAGGCGGGCCGCCAATGCCGCCGGCAACAGCCCTTGAACCGGGCGCAATATTTGACCGCTACGCCAGCGCCAGCGGCCGCTGTTGGACACATCCACCGCCGCCGGGAAGAAGCACACCAGCGCCGCGCGGCGAGACTGCGGCGCGGCATATGGCCGATGGCCAAAGTTAATCGTCAGGTCGCTGTTTTGGGTGGCCTCGGCAAAGGCAGACGGTGTCGGCGCGAGTTGGCGAAAGGTCACACCCTCCAGCCCCATATTGAGGCGTTGGGAGATATGCGCGGCTGAAGCGCCGGCGTCCAGATGACACACCACCACGGTGTGGCCGGCATCGCGCAACACCTCAGCCGCGTTGAACAGCATGCGTTCGCCGCCCGCCAGCGCCGCGATGCGTTCTTTGAAGAGGGTGATGTGCATGGATTATTTGAGACAACTGCTCTGAATATACAAATCTACAGGCGTGCTGTATCGGCCATCCGATTGCCCAATGCAGCCTTTGCAGGGTGATCAATGCACAATCTTGAGCCGTAATCGAGTCCTGTCCTTATCGCATTGGCATCAGGTTTAAAAGGCGGTATAAGAAGGCGTTTTATGAAGACCCCTTGGAAGTCAATCTCTGACGAGTTTAACCCCAAACAAAACGCATTCGATTTCATTCGATTTGTGCTGGCCTCGCTGGTCATTTTTTATCATACCTACCCATTGGGCGGCTTTGGCGCCGGTGACCCTTTGCAGCGGTTTAGCATCAATCAAGAGGCATTTGGCGGGCTGGCCGTGGCGGCATTTTTTGCACTGAGCGGGTTTCTGATTACCCGAAGCGGCACCGGCCGTGTCTCCATCTGGCGCTTTTTCTGGCATCGTTTTTTGCGCATTCTGCCCGGCTTTTGGGTATGCCTCCTCTTCACCGCGTTCATCATCGCCCCCATCATCTGGCTGGCAGAGGGCAACCGCTTGAATACCTTTTTTCAATTTACCAACGATGGCCCGCTTCGTTACCTGTGGGTCAATTGGGGCTTGCGCATCCAACAGTTCAGCATCCATCAATTGCCAACCCAGACCCCATTACCAAACTACATCAACGGTTCATTGTGGACCTTGAGCCACGAATTTGCCTGCTACATCCTCATCGCCCTGTTGGCCGTCACCGGCGTCTTAAAAAAAGCACCCTGGCTGGCGCTGCTAATCACCCTGGGGTTGATGGCGCTACAGGTCACCAACTTTGTGCGGCCCGATATATTTGCCACACGCATTCCGCCGTTTGGTGAGCTGGGGTTGTTTATGCGGAACGCGATGTATTTCTTCGTCGGGGCCAGTTTGTTTTTGTATGCCAGACGCGTGCCGGCCCATCCACTGGTGTTCGTGGGGTGCGTGGCGATTTTCATCGCATCCCTCCGGCTGGGCTTCTATTCGCTGACCAATGGCATTACGGTGCCGTATATTTTTTTGTGGCTGGCCCTGAAGTTGCCGATCACACAATGGGGCCGGTATGGCGATTTTTCATACGGCATCTACATCTACGGCTTCCCCATTCAACAAATACTGGCCGCGCTGAAGGTGAATCAATTTGGCGAATTGCCCTATTTTTCGCTGGCCTTTTTGGTTACGCTCATATTGGCAGTGTTAAGTTATCGCTTCGTAGAAGCGCCGGCGCTGCGTCTCAAATCGTTGAACCTATTTAGACCCAGTGGCACATCAAAGCATCCACCTACGTCTTCCACCATAACGCCCACAAATAATCCGTATTAATGCCGGTTCTTTACAGTTCGCTGTGTATAAGATGTTTAGCTGCTCCCATTTATAGCCGTTGGCCCAGACCTAAAGCGCGGTTATCTTCTTATGACAAAAAATAAACTTTCGATTTATGCGATTACGCTCGCCCTGTTCGCGTCCTACTTTGTCACAAGTCGCGCCCAGGCCGAAACTGAAGTGCCGCTGGCCCCCGAAACCCTGGGAATTACAGTGGGGCTGAATCAGCCACCCACTTTGAACTACGGCACCGAGTTGGTCTCGGTGAATCGTCTGGTCGGCAAAACGCAAGGCATCATCTTGTATTACACAGATTGGTCCACGACCTACAACTCGTTTCTGCAAGACCAATTTGACAAGCAGATGCCTGCCGCGCAAAAACCGATCAGCATGATTGCGTGGATCCCGGTCAGGGGTAAAAAGGCCCTGGGTTGCGATCAGGACTACGCCAACGCAATTCCGTTGGATAGCATCACCAACGGCGCATGCGACACCTACATTCGCAACAACGCCCGAGCGATGAAAGCCAAAGGCGAGCGGTTTCTGCTCAAATTTGCCTACGAGATGAATTTGAGTATATGGGCCTGGTCACCATTGAATCAGGGTCAGCCCATCAGCAAATTCATCGCCATGTGGCAGCATGTGCACACAATTTTTCAGCAGGAGGGCGCGGCCAATGTTGAATTTGTTTGGGACCCGGTCTATCAAAGTTATCCAGACACCCCAGCCAATGACGTGACCCAGTATTACCCCGGCGATGCCTATGTGGACTGGGTTTCGCTGCACGGGTTTAACTATGTGGATCAACTCAACGGCGTGCCGTATTACCAGGCCTCGTTCGAGTTCATGTTTGATGCGCGCCTGAAGCAGTTTGCCTGCCTGTATCGCAAGCCGCAAATGATTGGCGAAACTGGATCGGTTGAGGACAGCCGCAGACAGGTCCCCAAGACGCAATGGATTGCCGATGCCTACCAGAAGGCACCCAACTATCCGTTCCTGCGGGCCATGATTTATTACAACGATCGGGACAGCGTCAATCCCAACGCAGACTTCCGCATCACAAGCAGCACGGCCAATGATGGCAGCGTTTCATCTCTGCCCATCGGCAGCGGCGCCTGGACCACGGCCTACAAAAACGCCATCGCGCCTGCCACCTTCACCCCCATCCTGCCCAAGCTGGCCGAAGCCACCCCGCCCACAACCTACTGTGGCACAGGCACGCCTGCGCCGACGCTGGCTGTCGCGCCGTCTTCAATCACGCTCAAGGCGGGCGAAGGCGCTACGCTGGATGTGACCAGCCTGTTCTTCAATGACTCGCCGGTCATTGCCATCGATGCGCCGGCCGGCATGACCGTGACGCCCTCGCCACGGTCGGTGCCATTGCCGTGGGGCACCATGAAGCTCACCCTCAGAACGACAACGGCATTGGCCAACGGCATTTACACCGTGAAGCTCACGGCGGGTAACACCACGCAAAGCTTCATCGTCACGGTGGGTGAGTTGAAGAAGACCCTGCTTCCACTCATCATTCAATAGGGCCGATAAGGCTAATAGAACGCGACAGGCTCTGAGCGAAGACGGTGTCGCCGTGAGATTGTGCAGTCAGGCCGTGTGGATGTGGCATGGCAAATGTCATCGCCGCACCCACGCCACATACTGATTGATCTCGCGGCGCAGCCCGGCCCATCCCTGAGACTTCAGCACCTGTAACCCCACGCCCAGGCGTTGCAGCCATGATCGTGTGGGGGGTGGCGCAATCAACGTCGTCGTGGCGATGGGCGTTATGGGGGTTTTGCGCGCCGGCCATGCAAAGACGCGCTCGTAAAACCGAAGCGTGCGCTCGGCCGTGCTCGCCCACGAATAATGCGGCGCGCGTGCGCGAATCGCTTCGACTTGCTGCAACGCATGGGCCGGATCCGTCAGCATGCGCCAGATCGCATCGGCCCATGTGTCCGCGTCCATCGCCTCCACATAGGTCGCATCGGCCCCCAACAGCTCTACCAAAGAGGTGGTGCGCCCGGTCAGCACCGGTGTGCCGTGCAATGCAGCCTCAAACGGCGGCAACCCAAACCCTTCATAGTGCGAAGGGAACAGCAATATGGCCGCGTGGCGCAACAGCCATTCCTTCTCGGCATCGTTCACCGGGCCCAGATCCTGCACACGCTCACGCGCCGCAACCGGCAGCGCTTCAATTTCGTGCGCCTCCAGATCGGCTGAGCTGCCGTGGGCGACATGCGGCCCGGTCAACACCAACTGCCCCGGCCAACCGTAGCGCCGGGTCAGCGATTCAAATGCGCGAATGGCCAGGGCCCGATTTTTGTGTAAAAAATTGGTGCCGACCACCAATAAGAAGGGCGATTCAAATGTGCCGGTCGGATGCGCCGGCATTTTCAGCTCGGCCTCGGAGATGGCAAACACGCGGTGATCCACGCCCATGTAGGTCACACACGTTCGCGCTGGATCAATGTGCAATTCGCGATGAATCGCATCCTCGGCCGCATCCTGCGAGATAAATACAATGCCATCTGCGTGCTGAAAAACGCGTTCGGTGATGCCGCGATAGGTCTCCCACGCCGCGCCATTGGCCGCATAGCTGGGCGTGGCGTAGGCGATGCAATCCAGCTGCGAGACCACGCAGCGCCGCGCCACCCGGCGCAAAAAGGCCATGTCGCCGGCCCAGGTGAGCTGGTAGGGCCGATGAATCAGGTCGAACACCGGCGCACTTTCCGTGGCCGCGTTCACCTCGGTCAACGTCATGAGCCGCACCCGCGCATCCAGCCCGCGCAACACGTGGCTGGGCAATTGATCCGCGACCACCAAAGTCAGCGTGGTCGCGAATTGAAACGGGGATGCGCCAGAGGTCTGTTGCTGGGCCTCAAGGGCATCGGCCAATGCGCTGGCTAATTCCAGAATCAACACGATTGTGCCGGTCACGCGCTCGTGCAGGCACAGCGCGTCGATGGCGATTGAAAAGCCCTTGAGCGCGGCACACGCCCGATCCAGCGCCAGGGCCAGGGCCGTGTCTGTGCGCGTCACCTCGGCCCGCACCAGCGCATACCACGGGTAGCGCTCGTTGATGAGCACCTCGTGCGCGGCCTGTGTCGCGGCGCGAATTCGCTCGCGCTCGGGATCCTGGCCGCCAAATGAGCGCGAGCCTTTGTGATGGACAAACACATCGTCGGCAGCCACATGGCAAAAGCCGACCGAGGTCGCCCGCAGCGACAAATCCACTTCCTCGCCATAGCCCGGCGCGAACAGCACGTCGAAGAAGCCCACCACATCCAGCGCGCTGCGTTTGAAGTAGGTGCAGTGGCCGATGGCCGTGGGCAGCACCGGTCGCAGCTTCAACGACACCGCCTCAATGCGCGCATCCACTTCGGCCACGCTGAGGCCATTGGGCAGATCGCCGCTGGGCCGGTCGCGTTGCGGCACCGACAGGATGGAGCCGTGATTGGTCAGCGGCGTGGCTGTGGCGATGTTGGTGCGGCTGTAGGCAGCGTCGCGCAGCCGTTCCAGCCAGCGCGCCGGCACCACCACATCACTGTTCACCAGCACCAGATCGTGCGGCGCGGTGCCGGCAAAAGCCAGATTCATGGAGCCGACAAAGCCGCTGTTCACGGGCTTGCGAATATAGAGCCCGCGCTCGCCCAACTGTTTAGGAATCTGGGCGGCAATGCGTTCGTCGGTGCTGGCATCGTCGACCAGCAGCAACGGCACTTCGGCCGGCGTGTGCGCCAACAAACTAGCCACACACTCCACCACATCGTCAAATGCGTTAAAAACAGGCACCACGACCACGGGCCTATCAGTAGCATGGAATATCAGCCAGTTGCGAATGTACTCGGCCAGTTCGGCTTCATTCATGTGCATTCAATTTCTACCCAGAATCTTGTTGAGGCCCTGCTGAGTCGCATTCATCGCTCGCATGATTTTGCCGTTTTCAACCTGCTGAAGATGCGTATGCACTTTGTCATATTCGCCTTGCAGATGATTCATGTTTGTTTGCAGTTGATTGATGGCTGACTGCAAATGCATCCTTTCTTCAGTGAACTTCGCTTGTAGATCAAATTTCTCCTGGATCAACACGGCCTTCTCGCGCAACAAGACATCCCAACTGGCACGAGACTGGACCAGGGTGCCGATGCGGGCCCGCGCGGCCTCGGCATCGGCTGCGCGGTAGGGGTGGCTGGCAAACTCGAAGGCCGCCTGCACGACGGCGGGCCAGTGAAACTGCGCCGCCGCAGCTTCGGTTTTGGGCCGCAACGCCTCGCGGGCAGTGTCGTCGGCCAGAATGCGCAAAATGGCCACGGCTACCGCGCTGGTATCGCCCGGCTGCACCAGCGTGGCCAAACCCGTCTCATGCAACACATCGGCCAGGTCGTCGCCGGCGGTCAGAATGCAGGGCAGCGTCGTCCACAAGTAGTCCAGCGAGCGGGCACGAATGGCATAGCGATTCTCGATGGTGCGCAGGGTCATGCTGATGCCAATATCGGCTTCGAGCAGGTAGTGTGAACGCTGGTCATACGGAATCCAATCCAGAAAGAACACGCGCGTGTTCAACCAGCCCTCGCGTTCAATCGCTTCGAGCAGTTGCCGCGCCATCGACATGGTCGGCACCACCGTGTGGTTATAGTGGTGCAGCGCTCCAAACAGAATCCGCACATCATCGCGCTGCTGAAGCACCTGCCTCATGGCCTCCAGCAGTGTCAGCGGGTCGGTCCAGTCCCAGATGCCGCCACCCCAGTAAATCACCTTGTCGGTGAGGCCGATGCCGGGAATCACGCCCTTGATGACATTGCTTGCACCGCGTTGCGGGGGCGTGGCCGGCAAGCCCAGTGGCACCAGGCCGATCAGCTTATCCACCGTAAAATCGGCCAGCGTACGCATATTCAGGCGTTCAGCCGCGAGTAATGCGCCGATCCACAGGTCAAAGTGGCGCGTGTTTGCACATAAAAAGAAATCACCTTGACATAAATAGGTGATCATCTCATTGACATAAACCGAGGTGGGGTCCAGACCTTCATGGTTCAGAGTGACATTGAGCAGAATTTGCTCGATTTCTGGGACATAATACGTGTCGATTAGAGTTGGCTTCTCGATGGGATGGCCGATGGCATTGATCACACGCGTCATCACCGGCCCGATTGCCATCACCACATCGGCCACATCCAGGTGTGCCTCCAGACTGGCCGGCGTGTCCCAGGCATAGCGCACAATCGACACATTCGGGGCCGTGCGCACGCTTGGAAACGGGGTGGCCAGCATAACATCCAGCCCCCGGCCGCCCAAGGCTTGCGCCATCTCCCAGGCGCGCACGCTGGGGCCGGCCATCTTGTCCCCTACACTCTCGTGGGTGATGATGAGCAAGGTGGGCCGGCTCTCGTCCGTGGCAACGCGATTATCTTCCATGCCTAATCTCCTGAGCTGCTATCCAATTTCGCCTGTGCGACTTCGTGGTAACGACTATGTGCGACCTGTTTTGACCCACCGCATGAGTTTCATAAAGCGACCCTGCTCATAGCGTTGGGCTAATTCCTGCCATCGATGGGTTTCCTGCCGGGCCGCCTCTAGTTCAGCCGCAAATTGGGTTTGCTTCTGCTGGCCCTGCGCTTCGTAAAACGGATTGCCGGCCACCATGCCTCTCTCACCCTGAGCACGAAAAGCCCGGTCGGCAGCGCGCCTGGGGTGCTGGCAAAATGCGATCAAGGGCGCGGCCGCTTTCTCCCAGGTGAGCGCGTGCTGGGTTTGAGTAAATTGCGGCTGTCGAAGCGCGCGCGGCTCGTCCAGCAGCGTCACAATCGCCGCCGCCACTGCGTCTACATCCTGATAGCCCACCACAACCCCCAAATCCATCTGCGCGATCCTGTCGCTGGTGGCGTCCCCTTGGGTGGCCACGGTCGGCAGGCCTGCCCAGATGTATTCGAGGATGCGGCTTCGAAACGCCAGCCGCGCCTCCAGGGTGTCGGTGTGCAATGACAGCGCGACGTCACTTTCCAACAAGACGCCGGGCCAATCTTCATACGGCAACCAATCGCCAAAAAAAACGTGACGGTCGAGCAAACCCCGCGTGGCTGCCAAATCTTTTGCAACCTGGGTATAAGTCACCAGACCCGCCAAAATCGGGTTGGGATGGCGTGTGCCGGGAAAGACCAGGCGAACCTTGTGCCGCTGATGTCGCACCTGGTCGATGGCGCGAATAGCCGTTAGCGGGTCCAGCCACGGCCACAAGCCACCGCCCCACAGCACCAGCTTGTCATCAACGCCGATGCCGTCCCACACCCCTTTGATCACTGGCTGCGCGTGCCTGGGCGCGGCCGAGGGCAGGCCAAACGGCACCACGTCAATCAAGCTGCGCAAGGTGGGATCCTGCCGAAACGTGCGCGGGCTGATGCGGCCGTGGGCCTCCAGCAAACCCAGCCACCAATCACGCTGGCGTTCGCTCGCGCACAGGTAGAAATCGCCGACCAGATATTGGCGCGTCAACAGCCGCATTCGCTCGTGCCATTGGGCCTGTTGCACCTCCAACGGCTCGTGCGACTGCACAAACAGCCACTCCGCCAGCAGCGGGTCATAGCCATCAATCACCAGACAGGCTGGCACCTCGGACAGCTCAGGCATCTCACTGGCCAGATCGCTGGGGAAAATGATGACCTCGGCCTGTGCAGCGGCAGCCGCCAGCGAGGGCCATTGCTGAGAGGTGTAGCGCACGACCTCAAAGGCAAATTCGCCGGCCAGCGCGTCCGGCGGACTGGTGTCGGGGATGGCCAGAGTGAGTTGAACATGCGGTGCCAGCACGCGCGCCAGATTGAAGTAGCGGATGCCCGGCCCGGCCATCGCCTTGCCCATCACATCCTGGCTGATGAGAAGCACACGCGTCATCGGTTAACCGAGCCCTTTCAACCAGCGCATCAGGCGCATCAACCGGCCCTGCTCGTAGCGTTGCACCAATGCGTGCAATTGTTGCACGTCGGCGCGGGCCTGATCGCGCTCCACACGCGCCTGCTCAGCCTGCTCCAGATTGGCCCGAATGAGCCCGGCCTGTTGCCGCAATTGAGCATTCTCGTTTTGCAGCAGCCAGAATTTGCGCTCGTAGTCTTTGGCCAGGCGATGGGCAGGCTCATGACGCTTGCGAAACCGGGCTGCCCACGGCGTGATGAAACCGGCGTCGAAGTCCACATCCCGGTAAAAACCCTGCTTTGCAAAGTGCTCGGCCCAATACTCGGGTGGTTGCACATTAAAGTGGGTGGCCTCTTTGTAATCTTCGGGGCTGGATGAGAACAGAATGTCGTCGGTGTGCCGGCACAGATTGGCCAGCGCAAGCTCGCTTTGCGCGCGCGGCAAGTGCTCCAACACCTCGAT
>JBBQST010000131.1:0-10087 GCA_038213625.1 Thermoflexales bacterium | reverse complement strand
TTTATGGAATCGGCGTGGCCGTGGGCACAATCGGCAACGGCGTCAGGGTCGGCACTACTGTGGCCGTGGGATCCAGCTTCACGATGTTAAAGCGGGCGATGGCACCGCCACCGCGCTGGTAGTAATCAACGCGCAGGTCGTGGTCGCCCGAAGTCACATCGACTTGGACCGAGCGATCGCGCCTGTTGGCATCAAACCATTCATCAAACACCAGCCGGCCATCGATCCACACCCGCATTCCATCATCCACGCTCATGTCGAAGCGATACAGCCCGCCAGTGAAGTTGCGCCGGCGCGACCAGCGCACGCTGAAGTCGGTGGTGCGAATGCGCGGGTCGGGCGAGATGTTGGTCCAATCGAAGTTGATGCTGCCATCATTGCGCAACAGCGTCGGGGTGCCATCCAGCGAGATGTTGTTGAAGTATTCGCCCTTCCAATCCGGGAACGAGGTGGGCTGCTGATTGGGGTCGCTGATGGGCGTGAACGAGACTTGAATCTGGGCATGCCCACCGCGGTCGAAATACTCCACGCGCACCTCGGGGAAGCTGTTGCCGACGGTGATGTTGGCACCGTAGCCGCGCAAAGCGCCCTCGACCCAGCCGTCAATGACGATCTGGTTATTGACAAACACGCGCGCGCCATCATCGACATTGAGGTTAATTCGATAGAAGCCGGGATTGAGCTTCGGCACCCCCGTCCAGCGCACCGAGAAATTATCCGACGGCACGCGGCCATCGGGCGAGCCCGCGCCCCAGGTGAAATCGATGGTCAGGTCATTGCGCACCAGCACCGGCGAACCGGCCAGGTCTGGGTTGCTGTAATACTCGCTCCGCCACTGCGGATAACTGCCGTTGCCACCATTGGGCAGCGGCGTCGGCGCAGGTTGCGTCCCACCGCCCGGCACAATCACGACTTGAATTTGCGCGCCGCCAGCCCGGTCGAAATACTCCACCCGAATAGACGATTGGTTGCGCATAAACACGGTGGCCTGGAAGCTGCGGGGTGGGCCGTCCTGCCACTGATCAATCACCAGATTGCCATCGACATACACGCGCACGCCATCGTCCACCCGCACATTAATCGTGTAGTTGCCCTGCGGCGCATTCAGCCGGCGGGTCCAGCGCGCGCTAAATTCATCGGCCCGAATGCGCCGGTCGGGTGAGCCGGTGTTCCAGTTGAAATTAATCTGGGCGTCGTTGCGAACCAGCGTCGGCGCGCCGGTCAGGGTCGTGTTGTTGTAATACTCGCCGCGCCAGGGGGCCTGCGCCTGTGCTGGGCCGATGCGGCTGTAGCTAAACGAAATCGAAGCGTACTGGGTGCGGTCGTAATACTCCACCCGCACGACACGAGTGCCTGACAGGCTGAGATTGACCTCGGTCGTGCGCACCGGCCCATCACTCCAGCCGTCCAGCACCAGTTGATCATCGACATACACCCGCGCGCCGTCATCGGCCACTGTGCGCAGCCGATACAGCCCAGGCGCAAAGTAAATCCGCCGCGTCCAGCGCGCCGAGAAGTTATCGCTCTGAACGCGATAGTCCGGCGAGCCCAGACCCCAGTTATAGGCAATGGCGCGGGTGGTGCGCAGCAGGGCCGGCCCACCCGTCAATGTGGGGTTGTTGAAGTATTCGCCCTGCCAGTAGGCGGTGCTGACCGCGCCGTTAAGAACGGCGTTGGGGGCGGCATTGGTCGCCGCGCTGACTGTCTGACTGGGCATCACCCAGGCGACGCTCAGCAGCAATGCAGCAATGATGAGGGGCACGAGTGGATGAAAAGTTCGTGGGTAGACCCGTTGAGTTGGTTTGGAATGAAATAATTTCATTTGGATTGAGCTCCTTGCCGGCCACTGACCGCATTGCTATCTTAGTTGTGCTTATCTGAGCGTGATGCAAGAGCCGTGTAAGCGCAGAATTAAATGGACACTGTCTTTCGACAGAGTAACAATACCCGACACCAGTCACCCGACACCAGTCCTGCGCCCCGCTAAATTGCTGGACTCAAACCAGTGCCGGTCTATCACACCTGCACGAAGCGCGATGGGGATGGCTGCATATGTTTATACATCGGCCGTGTTTGACCTCTATGATTAGCCACACTGCATTTCCAGCACAGGGCGAATGCTGCACGATTGCTGTACAGTTATCCCACTACCGCAGTTTTACCGAGAAAATCACACATGACTCTTCCACAAGATTATCTGGAGCGCGTCTATGCCGGCGTGCTCGGCAAACTCATTGGCGTCTATCTGGGCCGGCCCTTCGAGGGCTGGTGGAACGACCGCATCGAGCGCGAACTGGGCGAAGTGAATTACTACGTCAACGAGCGCATGCCGCACGTTCACGAGCGAATGCTGCCCGTGAACGTGCGCCCACACCGGCCGCCGCTCATTGTCACCGACGACGACATCAGCGGCACCTTCACCTTCCTGCGCGCGCTCACCGATTACGGCAACGGCCGCGCCCTCACCGCCCAACAAATCGGCCAGACCTGGCTCAACTACATCATCGAAAAGAAAACGATTTTGTGGTGGGGCGGCATGGGCAACAGCACCGAGCACACGGCCTATCTGCGGCTCAAACATGGCATGGCCGCGCCCGACAGCGGCTCGATCCGGACCAATGGCAAGGTGGTGGCCGAGCAGATCGGCTCGCAAATCTTCATCGATGGCTGGGCCATGATCGCGCCGGGTGACCCTGCGCTGGCGGCCGATCTGGCCCGGCGTGCCTCCAGCGTCAGCCACGACGGCGAGGCGATTTATGGCGCCCAGGTCATCGCCGCGATGGAGGCTCAAGCGTTCGTTGAATCGGACTTGAACAAGCTGCTCGATTGCGGGGTCAGCTTTATTCCCCAGGATTCCGTCATCGCGCGCATGATCAGCGACCTGCGGGAGTGGCGCGACGAGATCGGCGACTGGCGCGAGGCGCGCAAGTTGCTCGACCAAAACTATGGCTACGACAAATATGGTGGCAACTGCCACATGGTGCCAAATCACGGCGTCATCATGCTCAGCCTCTTATATGGAAACGAGCCGGATCCTGGCCTGCGCTTCCAAAAGTCGTTGATGATCGCGAATACGGCCGGCTGGGACACCGACTGCAACAGCGGCAACGTCGGCTGTTTGCTGGGCATCAAGGATGGGCTGGTCGCGCTCGACACCGGCCCCGACTGGCGTGGCCCAGTGGCCGACCGGCTCTACCTGCCCACCGCCGATGGTGGCCGCGCCATCAGCGACGCCGTGCAGGAGACCTACCGGGTCGTCAATATTGGCCGCAGCTTGCAGGAGGAATCCGCCGCAGCGCTGGTGCCCAAAGATGGCGCACGCTTTCACTTTGAATTGCCCGGCGCTGTGCAGGGTTTCATGGCGCAACAAGGATTTGGGGCCGCGCCAGTCCAACTCCACAATGTGCTCGGCCACAGCGCGCGTGGCCGGCGCAGTCTGGCCATTCGGTTTGAAGGAGTTGCCCCGGCCCAACCCGCGCACATCTCGACCGCGACCTTTATTCCACCCGAAGCCCTCAACATGGTCGGCTACGAGCTGCTGGCCTCGCCAACGATTTATCCGGGCCAAACCGTGCACGCCAGGGTCGAGGCCGACACCGCCACCGACCAACCCATCACCTGCACACTGGTGGTGCAGGTGTATGGCAAGGACGACGTGTTGATGCAAGTGTCGGGGCCGAGCATCGAGCTCAGTGCCGGCGAGACGCATGTGTTCAAGTGGCAGGTGCCCGATATGCAGGGCGACCCCATCGCCACGATCGGCCTGGAAATCAGCGCCACACGCCGGGCCACGGGTTCCATTTATCTCGACTATCTGACGTGGGACGGCACACCGGCCGTGATGCTGGGCAAAGGCAGCGGCACGCTATGGCGCAAAGCCTGGGTCAGCGGTGTCGATCACTTTCACGGCTGGTCGAGTGAACCCTTTCGCGTGCTGCAGGACGAAGGCACTGGCCTGCTGATGACAGGCACGCGCGAGTGGACGGACTACACCGTGCGCTCAACGCTGACGCCGCACATGGGCACGCGCTTTGGGCTGGCCGCACGGGTGCAGGGCATGCGCCGCTTTTACGCACTCGTGCTCACCCAGGACGGCAAAGCCCAGCTCATCAAGGCGTTGGACACCGCCGATGGTCACGAACATGTGCTGGCCGAGGTGCCGTTCGAGACCGCCTTCGGTGTTGCCTACGATCTGGCCTTGCAAGTTCAGGGCCAACATCTTGTCGGCTTGATCAACGGCAAACCAGTGCTGGATGTGATCGATAGGACACCCTCTCCGCTGACCGGCGGCGGCATCGCCTTGCTGATCACTGAGGGCCGCGTGGCGACAGAGGCCGTGATGGTGAGTTAGGCGTCACCTTGTAGAGACGTTCCTGCGGAACGTCTCTACAAGTTATTGACCCACCACCACATCGGCCAGATTAAGCCGGTCGGCCCCATCGGGCAGCTTGAGGCGCTGACCTGTGGCGGGATTGTAGAGGCCGAGGCTAAGTGTGTACGTGCCGGGCGGCGTGCCGGGTTTGATCCACACAGCCCGCTGATCCTCGAATGTCTGATCAGTCGGCCAGGTGTCGGTGGAGCGAGTGCCCTGCATCGGCTCGCTGTCGTTCTGGGCGATGGGCGGCGCGTCGGGCAAACCCACATGCACGAACACTTTGTAGCGCGGGAAGATTTTTGTCAGAGCGCGCCAGTTGAGATGCAGCGGCAGCATATCGCCCTCGTGCACGGTATTGGTTTTCGAGAGCGTTGTCGCGGCCGAGATCAACTCGACCTGGCCGCCAAAATTGGCCTGCACAGCCTTGTTTTCCAGCGTCGCGACCGGCGCAGCATAGGTCACCAAACGAATGTTGCCGATCCATTGCTGATCGGCACGGTAGGCATGCGCGTCCAGCCAGCGCTCATACCAGCCGTTTTGATCCGCCTCGCGCTCGGCGTAGAACAGCACAAACAGGCGGCCTTTGCCGGCGGTGATCTGGCTCAATTCAGCATCGACCGCGCTCTCGTTCAGGGGGCCATACGTCAGTGGGAAAGTTTTGCTGACCTCGGGATAGTAATAGGTGAAGATTTCCCACTGATTGGGAGCGATGAATAGCACGGCGTCGTCGGCGCGCGCGTTCGCGTTGATGAGTGCAGCGATGCTGCGGTAGTCATCGCGAGCGTAGGCGGGGTTGTTGTAGAGGTTGTCCAGCGAGGGCCGCAGAGCCAGCAACAGCGCCAGTGCGCAGCCGATGCTGACGAGCGTGCGGGCGATGCGTTGACGGGTTGGGCTGGATGCAAAAATGCGGCCAACCGCCTCGGCAGCTACCACAATGCCATTGGCCGCCAAAAGGCACAACGGCGCGACACACACCAGCAAAAACTTGAGATAGGCCTCGCGGTAGAGCTTGAACACGAATAGCAGCAACAGCGGCAACAGCGCCAGAATCAGCGCGGCAATTGCGCCGGCCACTGCGGTGATGCGCAGCTCACGAGGTTGAAGCTGGCTCCTGTCCCCCGTGTTCCCTTCGGCTCCGCTCAGGGAACGGGCTTGAACGGACGCCGGTCCCTGAGCGGAGCCGAAGGGAACACGGGGGAACTCATCCACGTTGCCCTCGCGTCTATGGCCGAAACTGCTGACGAGCGCAAAGATGCCAAACAAGATCATCGGCAGCATGGCCTGGTCGAGCGGCAGCGTGCGGCCCACGATCATGGTTTTTAGCGCGTCGAGGAAGGCGGGGCCGAGGACGTAATCCTGTGGCGCAACGGCCCAGCCGGTGATCTGGCGAATGGCGATGGGCAACCACGGCGCGTAAATCAGCAAAGCAATGGCACTGGCCACGGCATAGGCAATCAACATCGGCCAACGTCGGGCTCTCGCGAGAACCAGCACGGCCAGCAACACGCACACACCTTGTGCCACCATGACAAACGGATAGGCATATTGGGTATACAGGCCGGCCGCTGTAGACAGCACATACAGCACCGCCAGTTTCCAACTCCACCCGCCGTGCCGCGCCAGCCGAATAAGCGGCCAGGTGCTGACGGCGGCAAGTGTGGCCAGCAATGCATACATGCGCGTTTCCTGGCTGTAGTAGATGCTGAACGGCGCAACAGCCACGAGGAATGCGGCGATGAGGCCGACATGAATGCCGCGTGTGTTCGCACCCCTGGGCATGTTGAACAGATCGCGCCCCATCAAATAGGTAAACACGACCAGCACACCGCCGCACACGGCCGAGAGCGAGCGCAGCCCCATTTCGCTGCTGCCCACCACGGCCCGCCAGGCTTTAAGCACGATGTAGTAGAGCGGCGGGTGAATGTCGCCGGCCGCGCCCTCGATGATGAGTTGCAGGCTGCGTTCGGCAATCCGGGCACTATTGCCCTCGTCGTACCACAGGCTTTGTGCGTCGATCTTGTAAAAGCGCAGGGTCAGGGCCAGCACGACAATGCCAAACAGAAGCAGCGTATGCGGCCGCCATGCGGCACGAGCGGTGTCGCGCCAGTGTTGTTGAGGCTGCTGCTGCGGAGTCTGAATGTCTGTCAATCTGGGCTTATCTTACCTGCGGCAATACCCAAAAAGAGCCGCAGCGACCCTGCCGCGTTGAGTAACCGTAGAGGCGACGCAGGGTGAAATCTGAGTGACCGCGGCTATGCTGTCTCGTTGAGGTGGAATGCGCAATGACAGATATTTATCCGAGAGTGCCGGAGCGGGTGCGCTTTGGCTCTGGCAGATGGCTGGCATGGGTCTGGTGCGCGTGGCCGCTGCTCTGGCTGGTGCTGTTTGCAGCCTTTGTGCTGCGGGCTCAGTTGACCCTGGGTTATTGGCCCCTGCCACACCAACCCGATCCCAAAGCCCTGGGCTTTACCCTGCATTACTGGGCGCTGATGGTGACGTTGCCGATGAATTTTGCCGTTGGCTTTAGCAGCCCCGTTTTTCTATTGCACCGCCAGGGCTGGCGCTGGACCCTGCTGGCATTCGCCTCATTCGCCATCTTCCTGATGCTGATGTGGCTGAATCCAGGCTCGACCAGCACTTGGTTTGCGGATTGATGGGGAGGGAAGTAATGAGTAGTCAGTAACCAGTAGTCAGTAAAGAAAACGCCTGCAAAGTTTTCTGGCTACTGGCTACTGGCTACTGGCTACTGGCTGCTGGCTGCTGGCTACTGGCTACTGGCTGCTGGCTGCTGGCTGCTGGCTACTGACTACTGGCTACTGACTACTGGCTACTTCCTCTCACTTCCCCTCCGCCACCGCATCTTCAATCGCTTCGAGGGCAGCTTGTAATTCGCTGGTGTCTTCGAGGGTGAAGAAGACCGTGGTTACGGTGCGCTTTTCGCTCATCAGGCCGGCCTTGCGACCCAGAATGGTGAGCATGGTCTCGCGCGGCGCGGCACCGCGATAGGTGATGGTGGCGCGCAGTTCGCCGCCACGGTCGAGGATGATCTCCCACGCGCGGCCATCATCCTTGCGGGCCGTGATCACATCGGCCACATTCACATCGTCAAAGCCTGCGGCCGAGAAAGACGCCGTGAGCGCCTGGGGGTTGGATTCGTAGGACATGTGTTGAGTATAGTTTTGAGTAGTCAGAAGTCAGAAGTCAGAAGTCAGAAGTCAGAAAACTTTGCTGATTCTTTCTTTACTGGCTACTGATTACTGACTACTTCCCCTCCCTTCCCCCTCACCGCTCCGTCGCCTTGTTCCAGTCTTTCTCAAAGATCTCGTCGAGCAGGCGGAGGGCGGTGCGGTCTTTGAAGAGGATGCCGAGTTCGCGGTTGAACTCCATGGAGCCGGTGCTGAGATTAATGGAGCCGATGTAGGCCAGGGTGTCATCGGCCAAAAAAGCCTTGGCGTGCATGTAGGGTGATTTGAGATAGCGCACTTTGACTTTGCCGCGTTGCAACTTGTCCAGATCGACCTTGTTGGCATCATCATCCTCGCCCTGACTCGACGGCGAAATTAAAAATCGAACCTGCACGCCGCGCTTCTGAGCCTGAATCAACGCATCGATGATGGGATCGTCCTGGGCCAGCTCGGCATACACCAGCAAGGAGGTTTGGGCCGCCCCCACCAGTTGCATGAGTTTGGGCCGCGCATTGACCGGGCTCCAGACCAGCGCGCTCTGGCTGCGCTGGGGCATGAATTTCTCGCGCGACCAATCGGCATTGTAGGCCGCGACTGCTTCGCCCACATCACCCGAATCGACATGAATGATGCCAAACTCGCGGTTGCGGCTGAACGCGCTTTTGGTCATGTTGGCGGTGAGGATGAAAATAGTGTCATCGATGATGAAGCTCTTTTCATGGGTAAAGCGAAACACAGGATTGGCATATTTGGTGTTGATGCCAGCGGCATTGAGTTTGTCGAATGCCTGGCGGGCACTGCTGCCGCCGCCAAAGGGATTCTGCTCGACCATCGCGCGCACATCGGCCCCATTGTTGCGCGCCTGAACCAGTGCATCAATCACGCGGGGGTCAGTCAGAAGATACATCTTCATCCACACCCGGCTTCTCGCCGAGGCAATCCGGTCGAGCAGCACCTGTTCGTCTGTCTCGGGAAAGCTGAATAGCTCGACCCGGGCGGCGGCGGGCATGGTATCGAGGTCGCTGATGGGGGCGAGTGTGACCGACACTGCTGGCGTTCGCGGCGGTGTGGGTGGCGTGGGACTGGTGGGATTGATCAGCACATACGCGCCGGCCACAAGGGCAAACACGATGGCGAGGAGCAGTGATGCCAGTGATTTTTTATTCTTCATGCGAGGTTTCATCTTAGCGATACCGCTGTCGCCGTCATCGGTCAAAAGCGGCGTTCTCTTGCCCAAGGGACGCAATGCCGTATTGAGCAGACCAGATCATTTGTTCTAGTCCTATCTTAACGAACTTTCCCACTTTGTGCGAGAGGAGAGATGAGCAGTGAGGTAGGTAGATGCCAAAGAAGGCCCAGCACACGGCTACGCCTGTCGGCGCCCGGCCATATGCAACAGGGCAGCGGCATGTGCTTCGACGGCGCGATGAAGATCGTCCGGCTCCAGGATGACGAAGGGGAAGCTAAGCCGCGCCAGCATGTGAGCCATCCAACCCAGATCATCGGTGCGGCCGCGCAAATAGACGCTGTCGTTCACCTGTTGTAATAAGAATGCATCGGCCGGCAACTCGCGTTGGGCCATGTCCAGTGTGGTTTCGAGCAGCACGGCCACCGGGTATTGGCGCGGCACCGAAGCCAGTGATTCTGAGACTTGTTGCATGATGTCAAAATCTTTCGGGGCTTGAAAGACCTCATCCAGTTTGTCCACGGCCTGCACGCGATCAATCCGAAACAAGCGCAGGCCACCGCGCAGATGGCAATGGCCGACGACATACCAGCGGCCCCCGCGAAAGGCCAGACCATATGGATCAAAATCGCGCTCGGTGTCATCGGCCTGCGACGAGTGATAGTGCAGGTGCAGCCGGCGCCGCTCGCGGGCCGCCTCGCTGATCGCGATCATCACCTGGCCGGCCGGGGCCGTATCCGGCTGTTGTAAATCCAGCACCACCGTTTCCATCAGCGCCCGCACGCGCTGCTTCAGGTCGAGGGGAATAACGCGCTCGAGCTTGGCCTGGGCGCTCTCCACAGCTGGGGCCGCCTCGGCCAGACCCAACTGACGCGCGGCCAGCAAACCCAGCGCCAATGCCAGCGCCTCATCGTTGGTAAACATCATCGGCGGCAGCTTGAAACCAGGCTCCAACGAGTAGGCGCCATAGCGGCCGCGCTCGGCCACGATGGGAATGCCCAGATCTTGCAGCATGGTGATGTAGCGCCGGGCCGTGCGAATGTCGACTTCGAGCCGGCGGGCAATCTCGGCACCACTGAGCCGGTTGTGCGTTTGCAGCATTTCCAGCACAGCCAGCACACGCGTCGTTGGGTGATACATGGGCTGGAGTGTAATCGGCAAATAGGACGTGCGTCACCCTATTACCGCCCTATGCTGAATCAGGACAGGTTGAGCAAGTTTTGGAGAGACAGGACCGTGAAGACCTGTAATGATCTTTGAGGGGTGGCTGGTGATTAGTGGCTGGTGGCTGGTGATTAGTTGTTAGTCATGAGCAATCACCAACAACTCATGACTAACAAC
>JBBQST010000130.1:0-10118 GCA_038213625.1 Thermoflexales bacterium | reverse complement strand
TTGAGCGCGTGCCACTCAATCGCGCCATCGTCGCCGCACACGATCACGCACACGATCAATTCAAGGCAGTGAGTCGCGTGATCACGGTCTCACTGGCGCGGCGAGGTGTGCCGCTGGGCCGCACGCTGAGGCCGGATGAATTTGTGTGGGTGCGCTGGACCATGCACGCCGCCGATGATGAGGCGATTGCCGACAAAGCCTCGCGCCGCCAGCACCGGCTGAAGCGCCTGCTGCGCGAGGCCGAGTTGCAAGGTGCCGCACCTACCGATGACGATCTGGCCCACGCGCTGGAGGTGAGCCGGCGCACCATCCTGCGCGACATGCAGATACTGGCAACCGCGCCGTCGTCACACACACCCACCCCATCGACACGCAAACGCAAGGTGTAGTGCAAATGGACTTTTCCCTTTTGTCACATTTGTCACAATAGTTCCCTCACTTCTAACGGCCCTGGCAGCCGCATCCTCACTTTGCGGCACCTCATTTTGTCACAATAGTGCTTGCGTGCCGTCACGGCTGTTTCACGAGCGGCAGACCGGCGACGGCACATGTGTATGGTCTGCGCACAGCATCGGGGTGGCGCTGATGAGCGGCCGATTTGTCAACTGGCACACCCTGGACCAGATCGTCGCTATCGCGGTGCTGGCCGGCATCGGCTGGCTCATGTTTCGCACGAGCGGCTAGCAAATCCAGTTGCGCCATCGCGCAAAACCAAGCGAATAGCCTACTACCCAACCGCCCTATCACATCCATTCACGAGGAGAGAATACCCATGAAACTCAGAACACTGATGTCGCTTTGCTGTGTGGCCGGCTTGATCAGCGGTACACCAGCCCCGCACCCGATCCATGCGGAGGGCAATTCGCCCAATCAACCGGCCGCCACCACCATCATCGTCAACAGCACCGAAGACCCTGAGTCGGGCAGTCTGACGCGCACATGCGGCTACACCGCCGGCATCTTCAACGCTCAGACTGACGGCAAATGCACCCTGCGCCGTGCCATCCTGGAGGCCAGCGCCCGCCCGCAGGCACAACGGCCCATCAACATCCAGTTCAACATTCCCCTGACCGACACGAATGCCAATCTGGAGGTGGCCGGCACATGGACCCTCCAGATCACCGCTGCGTTCCCGCCGCTCAAGACCGATTCGATAGTGAATGTGAACGGCCAGGTGACGATTGACGGCAGCACGCAACCCACTGGCCGCAACGGCGCGCCGCGCATCATCGTAGACACCCACGACAATAGTCTGCAAGTCGAAAGCAGCAACAACATCATTCGCAATCTGTCGTGGAAGGGTGGCGGCACGATCTTTCTCAAGCGCGATGGCAATCTGGTTGAGAACTTGTGGATGGGTCTGAGCGACGATGGCCAATCTTTACAACTGCGCACACCGGGCGATCCCAAGCGGCTGGCCCAGGGTGGCGGCGTATATGTGCTGAACGCCAACAACAATACCGTCCGCGGCAATGTGGTCAGCGGCGCATTCGCTCGAGCCATCGACATTCAGGGTACGAATAATGTGGTCACCGGCAACATCGTGGGCACCCGCGCAAATGGCACGGTGCCGGATGTGGTCGAGGGCATCCAGTGTCTGGCCTCGTTCGACTTTGATCCCAACAGTTGGTACGGTGGCTGGGGTATGCAGATCGCTGGCACCGGCAACACCGTTCAAAACAATCGCCTGGTCGGCATGCACAATTTGCGCAGCGCCAACGACACCGCACCCATTGCCATCGAAGTGTTCGGCAACAACCACTTGATCAAGGACAACATCATCGGCCTAGACAGCGCCGGCAAAGACTATGGCGTGTGCGGACAGGGCATTCTGGTGTCGGGCAACGGCACCCAGATTGTGGACAACCGGGTGGTGCGCAGCCAGACGGGGTTTGAAGCCACCAATGGCGATGCGCTGGATGCCGCCATCCTGGCCAGCGATTCATCACCCACATTTGGCCGCATTACGGTGCGGCGCAATACAGTGATAGACGGCCCTGGCAAGGTGTATTACTTTGGCCCCGGCATTCCGACCGTGCTCAAATCGTTCTATCCCTCCAGCGCCAAACAAATCAACGGCGTCAATGTCATCGGCAGCGATGGCTACCAGAGCCCCTGCCCCAATTGCATCGTGGATTTATATACTGATGATGGTGATGCGAATCAGGAGTCGCTGAGCTATGTGGGCACGTCCACAGCCGATGCGAATGGCAACTGGACTTATACACTGGCCGCGCCATTGCCCACCGGCACCGTCTTGCGCACCATGAGCACGGTGCAAAGCGCCGGCATCATCGGCAATCTGGGTGCTGGCACAACCACCCGCATGTCGGCGGCAGCGCAACCACCCAGTGGCGTAACCATCACAGGGCCGGTGACGAGCACAAAGGACCAGACCAACGTCTACACCTTCACCGTCACACCAATCGCCTTATCACTGCCCCTCACCGTGACCCTGGGCGGCACCGACTACCCGTCAACCACGCTGGTCACCACCGACGGCATCTTCACCAGCAACCGCAGATGGACCACCAACGGCCTCAAGACCGTGCGGGTGCTGGTCGTGAATGAGATGGGCAGCACCACATCCACATTGGATGTGCAGGTGGGCGCAGTCGATGGCAAATTGTTCCTGCCGCTGATTCAAAAGTAGTTTCAACACGTTATGCGTCGGCATGGACAATCCATGCCGACGCATCCTATTTTCCAAATGCTGGGCTTCTGTCCAAGCCATTGAGGGGAGATGAATTCATGATTGAAAACCGATTCACAAAATCCCAGTAAAATAGGTGAAACCAAACATTGTGTTTAGGAGACACATACTCATTTTATGGCCACTAAAACCATAGCCAAGAAGCCCGCCGCACAAGCGCCGGCCAAAACATCCCCCAAGGCAAACGCCTCAAAATCGGCGTCCACCAACGGCAAAGCCGCATCCAAAACCACTTCCAAACCCGCTGCAAAGCCCGTTGCCAACAAGCAGTGGGTTTTTCTGTTCAACGATGAGAAGGGCGTCGGCAAAGTTACCAAGAGCTGGCAAGCCACCCGCGAATTGCTGGGCGGCAAAGGGGCCGGTTTGTTCGACATGACCCGCAAGGGCCTGCCTGTACCCCCCGGCTTCACCCTCAGCACCGAAGTGTGCGACGAGTTCGTGCGCGCCGGCAGCAAGGTGCCCAAAGCCGCCTGGGATCAGGCGCTTGTGGCGATGAAGACTGTGGAGAAGCAGACCGGCAAGCAGTTCGGCGGCGTCAAGAATCCGCTGCTCGTGTCGGTGCGCTCGGGCGCGCGCGAGTCGATGCCGGGCATGATGGAGACGGTGCTGAACGTGGGCTTGAACGACCAGACGGTCGAGATCATCGCCACGCAAACCGGCAATCCGCGCTTTGCCTATGACAGCTATCGCCGCTTGCTGATGATGTATGGCGCGACCGTGCTGGGCCTCGACGATGCCAAATTTGATGAGCCGCTGGAACACGCCAAGCACGAGAAGGGCGTGAAGATGGACACCGAGCTGACAGCCGATGATCTAAAAGCCCTCGTCACCATTTTCAAAGGCATCATCAAAACCGAAACCGGCAAGCCGTTCCCGCAGGATGGTTACGAGCAATTGAAAGGCTGCATCGGGGCCGTGTTCAGCAGCGCCACCGGCCACAAGGCCCGCGAGTACGCCAAAGCCATGGGCTGGAAGGCAACCCTGCCCACGGCCGTGAACGTATGCACGATGGTGTTCGGCAACATGGGCGATGACAGCGCCACCGGCGTCGCCTTCACCCGTGACCCCTCGACCGGCGAGAAAGTGATGCTGGCCGAGTACCTCATCAATGCCCAGGGCGAGGATGTGGTGGCCGGCGTTCGCACGCCCAAACCGATCAGCGAGCTGGCCATCGAAATGCCCAAGAGCTACAAAGAGTTCATGCGCATTACGAATTCGCTGGAGAAGGCCTATCAGAACATGCAGGACTGCGAGTTCACGATTGAACGTGGCAAGCTGTGGTTTCTGCAAACGCGCAACGGCAAGCGCACGGCCAAGGCCGCGATCAAGATCGCCGTGGACATGGCCCGGGAAAAACTCATCACCAAAGATGAAGCCATTCGGCGTGTGACCCCGGACGACGTGGACAGCCTGTTGCACCCGCAGTTCTCCGAGGACAGCTACAAGGCGGCCAAGAAAGAAGGCCGTTTGATTGCGCAGGGCGTGAATGCGTCTCCAGGCGCGGCCGTGGGCGTGCTGGCGTTTGATGCTGATCTCGCCTCCGAGTGGGGCAAGTCGGGCAAGGCCGTGATCATGATCCGGCCCGAGACCAAGCCCGATGACGTGCACGGCATGACGGCGTCGAAAGGCATTTTGACGGCTCGCGGTGGCGCAACGTCGCACGCGGCCGTGGTGGCCCGCCAGTTCGGCATTCCGTGCGTGTGCGGGGCCGAAGAGCTGCACATCGATATGGGCGCGCGCACAGTGACCTCGCGCGGCGTGACCTTGAAGGAAGGCGACTGGGCCTCGCTCGATGGCGCAAAGGGTGAAGCCTTTGCCGGCACCATCGAAACCAGCATTCCCAAATACGAAGAGCAGCAGGATCTGGTGACCTTGCTGGGTTGGGCCGATGAAGTTTCAGCGCGCAAGACCCGGACTCAAATCGATGGCAAGCCCACGCGCGGTTTACAGGTGTGGGCCAACGCCGACTACCCCAAAGACGCCGTGCGTGCGCGCGATTTCGGTGCCGTGGGAATTGGTCTGTGCCGCACCGAGCACATGTTCTTCGAGGAAAGCCGCCTGCCGGTGGTGCAGCGCATGATTCTGGCCCACGACGACGAGACGCGAAATGTGGCCCTGGCCGAGCTGCTGCCGTTGCAGCGCAGCGACTTCGACGGCCTGTTCCGCGCCATGTCGCCCTACCCCGTCATCATCCGCCTAATCGACCCGCCGCTGCACGAGTTCCTGCCTTCACAAGAAGACCTCATCAAGGAAGTGGCCCATCTGGATGCCAAGCGCCACTATGACGAGCTGAGCGCAAAAGAGTTCGAGGATCTGGAAGCCAAGCGGGCCATGTTGAACACGGTGAGCGGCATGCACGAGCAAAACCCGATGATGGGCCTGCGCGGCATCCGCCTGGGCATCATGTTGCCGGGCCTGATCTCGATGCAGGTGCGCGCCATCTTCGAGGCCGCCTGCGATGCCAAGAAAGACGGCTTCGACCCCCATCCCGAAGTGATGATTCCGCTGACCGGCCACGTAAACGAGTTGAGGCACGTGCAACCCGAGTTGGTAGCGGTAGCCAAGGCCGTGATGGCCGAGAAGGGCGTGAAGATAGCCTACAAGTTCGGCACGATGATCGAAGTGCCGCGCGCTGCGCTGACCGCGGGTGAGATTGCCGAGGTCGCAGAATTCTTTTCGGTGGGTTCTAACGACCTGTCCCAGTTAACGTATGGATACTCCAGAGACGATGCTGAGCGGGGCTTCCTGTTGAGCTATGTCGAGAAGGGCATTCTGCCGCGCAACCCGTTCCAGTCCCTGGACCAGTCGGGTGTCGGCCGCTTGATGGGCCTGGCAATTACCGAAGGCCGCAAGACCCGGCCCAATCTGGAATTCGGCATCTGCGGCGAGCACGGTGGCGATCCGGAATCGATTGACTTCTGCTACCGCAACGGCAACGACTACGTAAGCTGCTCGCCATTCCGCGTGCCGATTGCGCGGCTGGCCGCGGCCCATGCGGCACTGAAGCATGGCGTGAGCGCAAAGTAAGCCACGTTTAGTCTTTGAGATTTTGACTGTAGATAGAAAATTTCATCACTAACTGAACAATTACAAGCAAAGCGGCTGGCAGGGTTGCCAGCCGCTTTGCTTGTACCAAATTATGGCAAACCTGTTTGTAGGAGTCTGAGCTTGCGTCTATTTCTTTTCGTATGGGTATACCATCGCGACTCATACAAGCCGGTCGATGAAAGTTTTAGCAAATTTCACGTAGGCATACACATCAGCAAAGTTGCTCACCACTCCCAGAGAGGCTCGCAATGCCCCCGTCATTTTCCCCTCAATGCTTTTGAGAAATTGCTCAAAGGTAAGCTGATCTTGGTTTATAAAACAAGGTGCCAGATCCTCCCGACCGAAGCCCAGTGCAATTTCACGAGCACCAGCATTGCAATGACAACCGGCGCGAAGTGAGATGTGCGCGGCATTCGCCAGTTGCTCCACATCAGTGCAATCAAGTCGCCGACCGTCGGGATCAAAGAAATTCACTTGCACCGTCCCGCCACGTTGATCTGTGGTAGCCGGCCCATAGAGCTGAATCACAGGCCGGCCATTACGATGATGAAGCGCCATCAACTGGTCAATTAACCAGCCAGTCAAACATTTGACCCGCGTCTGAATCGTCTTCATGCCAATTGACTCGATAAGTTGGAGACCAAGTTCCACCGCGTGCAGGCTTAGATAATTGACGGTTCCATCTTCAAAGCCGGCTACGCCAGGCGTTAGATAGTGACCATCACCCACTACTGATGAAAATGAAATGGTGCCGCCGGCGTACCATGGGCGTCGCAGCTTTTGTAGCGCAGTCTTGCGCGCCAACAAGCACCCGATTCCAGTGGGATAGCCGAAAATTTTATAAAATGACAGGCCCACAAAATCTGGATGCCATCGGCTCAGGTCAAGCGGATTTGTTGGCACGAATGCGGCCGCATCCAACACCACATCCCAGCCGTGCGATTGCGCTTCAGCAATCCATTCCAGGGGGTGCTGGACGCCGGTGAAATTGGACTGCGCTGGGTAGGCAAACAGATTCGCAGCGCCAGCGCTTCGCTGTACCAATGACTTGCGGAATGCCCACGGATCAACCCGCATGTCTGGCAGCTCTCCAGAGAGATAAGTCACGGTTGCGCCGCGCGCACGAGCAAACTCTCGAATGCCATTCACCGAATTGTGATTGTCAGAGGTGAGTAGATAGCGGCTGTCTGAGTTGAATGGATAGGACTCACCAATGAGTTTGAGTGCACCGGTGGAATTGGGCGTAAAAATTGCGACGTATTCATCCGGATCGGCATTGAAATATTGCAAAACAGATTCGCGTGCCTGCTCGACCAGGCCGGTGGACTTCATTGATGTCAGGTTTTTTGAATGTGGATTGCCAAGGACCTGCTCGTTTAGGACACGCAAGTGCTCACGCACCAAAGATTCTGGATAGAGACTGCCGCCGGTGTAATCCAAATAGATGTGACCGTGTTTCTCCAGGCGCGTGTATTCACGCGCACGCAAAACATCCAGTGCTCGCGTGGACTCATAGGCAGGATAGGCGTTCAAAAAGGCACGATAGGCATCATCAAAAGAATTTGCGGCACATAAGCTTTGCTCGGAGGCGCTTTGAATCGGTGTCATCTCACCGGACATGTTTTGAATCGGATACGTGATCATTCCTTAGGCCTCCAAATACCAAATCCTGAATTCGGATGGGTTGGAAATAGCTTAAGGAATGATCTAACCTGGCTCAAGCCCATTTCTGCCGCAAATGCACTAAAAACTCTCATGCATGCGGCGCAAAGCCAGAAGCATTGGCTTCAGCCTCACCCAAACGTGCCTTCGAGCGCGTGAATCAGCCACACCATCGTGTTGTTATACGGCGTCGCAATACCCAGCCGCTGGCCAGCCTCGACGATGGCGCCGTTGATGACGTCGATTTCGGTGCGGCGCCGGTTCTCGACATCGGTGGGCATGGAGCCTTTGAGCGTGGGCGAGATGCGCTGCAGCAGGCCGGTGATGGCGGCCCAGCGCTCGTCGTAGTCCATGGGAATGCCCTGGGCATGGGCGACTTCGACGGTTTCGCGCAACAACGCGGCCATGAGGTCGTTCATCGTCGGCAGCTCAATCAGCTTGCGCGCCTCCCAGGCAAACAGGCCGGCCGTGGGCAGTGTGCATACGTTCAACGCCAGCTTGCTCCAGACTTCCTTCAGCACCTGCGGTGATTCCGCCACCTCAAACCCCGCTTGTGCCAGTGCCTCGGCCAGCGCGTGCACGCGTGGGCTGGTGCCGCCGTTCATCTCGCCGATGTGGGTGATGCCGACGCCGCCTTGCAGGGTGTGGCCCAGACTCAGCAGTTGGCCGCTGTTGTAAGTGACGCCACAAAAGACTTTGTCATCGCCGACAATCGCCTGCAATCGCGCGGCGTTGCCCCACCCATTTTGAAGCGACACCACGGTGGTGTGAGGGCCGATCAAAGGCAGGGCATTTTTCATCGCGGCCTCGGTGTGATAGCACTTGGTGAACACCAACACAACTTCCTGCACCCCAGCCTCCGAGGGCGCATCTGTGGCGCGTGCGTGTGCGGTCATCACCTGGCCGGCCTTGTCTTGCACGGTGATGCCGTGCTGGTTAATGTGGTCGATGGCGGCCTTGTTCACATCGATCAATGTGACCTCATGGCCGGCGTGTGCCAGCCGCCCGCCAAACATGCCGCCCATTGCGCCAGCGCCGCCTAAAACTGCAATTTTCATAGTTGTTTGAACTCCTGTTGCGTTCAACTTTAGCGCGAATTGAATATCTGCATGGTCATTGAACTGGCCAGTATGATTTCGATCATCGCAACCTGGCATTGACCCTTTTCAGGCTTGAAACAACGAACATGAATCCACCCTTGCAATTTGTCACCCTGACCTCGGGCCTGCGCATGGGCTATGTGGAGGTGGGGCCGCGCAACGGCGTGCCCGTGATCCTGCTGCACGGCTTCCCCGAGTTTCACTACAGCTTTCGTCTGCAATGGCCGGCGCTGGCCCAGGCCGGCTTTCGCGTCATCGTGCCGGATCAACGCGGCTACAACCAGACCGACAAGACGCCGCCGTACGACCTCGACACGCTGGCTCGCGACATCGCGCAGTTGCAGAACGCGCTCGGCATCCCCCGCAGCCACATCGTCGGGCACGATTGGGGCGGTGCCATGACCTACACCTTCGCCCATCGCTATCCCGAGCGCGTGGATCGGCTGGTCGTGATGAATGCGCCACACATCAACGCCTATCTCGATTCGGTGCGCGGCGGCAATTGGGCTCAGATGCGCAAGAGCTGGTATGTGTATGCGTTTCAGGTGCCCCGGCTGCCGGAATGGCGTTTCGCCCGGCACAACTTCGCGGTGCTGGATGAGGCCTTTGCCGGGGTTAAATACATGAGCGCCGATGATGTCGCCCACTACAAAACAGCCCATCGCCATCCCGGCGCGCTGTCTGCAATGATCGGTTGGTATCGCGCACTCGTGCGCGGGCTCGCACGCCAACGCTTTCAGCCAGCAGCCGAAACAGTGACCGCGCCGACACTGGTGATCTGGGGCGAGCGCGATCTGGCGCTGGACACCCATATCAACGACACGTTGCGAACCTATGTGCCGCATGCGCGCATCGAGATTCTGCCCGAAGCAAGCCATTGGGTGCAGTTGGATGCGCCGGAGCAGGTCAATGCACTGCTGCTCGATTTTCTATCCCGCCCATGACACATGTCTCACAAAACATTACTTAACTGATGTTACGCAGTCATCTCACGCAAAGGCGCAAAGCCGCTAAGAATTGAACTTTGCGCCTTAGCGTCTTTGCGTGAGATTTCGTCATCATGCGTAACATCAATTACTTAATCCACGCGAATACACGTGTTTGACCCCGTCACGGAGGCGCACAGCTCGATCCAACCTTCGGGGTGAGACAGCCGGTTGAGCGTGATGGTCGGCCCTGTGCCGGTCGCAAAATCAGGGTGGATGTGCGTGTTGTGGTGCATAGTCGCCGTCCACTGCACGGCCGCCGACACATCAACACCATCGGCCACCTGCAAGGCTGCGGCGTTAAAGGTGTTGGTGGTCACGCGCGTAATGGTGATATCGACGCGATCCGCTTGTGGGGTCGGGTTCGGCGGCGGCAATGGGTCGCTGGTGTATAGCTGTGCCTCGCCGTAAAACGTGCCGCCTTCATTGACATATTGCAGCGCAATCAGATCTTGATTGGGCAGGGTTTCAAGGTTGGTCACATACGAGAACTGAAATGTCGGCTGCTGCGGAATATCCTCGAAGACCGCGCCGGAGGGATAGTCGGCCACCAGCAACCGGCCCAGCCAGCGCGTCACACCCGTAATTGCGCCGCCACCCGCATGCCGG
>JBBQST010000129.1:0-10139 GCA_038213625.1 Thermoflexales bacterium | reverse complement strand
ATTACCGCTCGAAAACGTTTCGACCTCTCAAGCCTGGCCGGGCCAGCCGCCATTGGCTTCACTTCGATTCTGGCCGTGGGATTGCTGGCAGGCTTTGCCAGCAACGGGTCCATTCTCAGTCTGGGCTTCGTGGCCGATGTGGATGCGCCTGCCGCATTCACTGAGCCCACCAAATCCAGCACCATCGCGCTCGACGCCAACAAGAACCTGATGTGGGTGGTTAATCCCGATGACGACAAGGTCACCATCATCGGCAACCTCGACACCACACCCAGCGTCATCGCCCAGGTCAATGTCGGCGACGAGCCACAAAGCATCGCCCTCGACACCGATGCCAGCCCCGAGAGCTACCACGCCTATGTCGCCAACGCCGCCGACAACACCGTCACCATCATCAGTGTGGATAACAGCACCGCCAGCTCGGTCACCATCAACGCTGCCAAAACGACGCTGACCACTGGCTCGGAGCCGTGGAACGTAGTGGCTTCGCCGGACGGCAAGCGCGTGTTTGTGGCCAACGCCGGCCAGGACACACTCTCGGTCATCCGCACCGACAACCTGACCATTTTGGGCAATGTGGACTTGCGCGACAGTGTGTGCAACGGCACGACGGCCGCCGAGCGCGAGCGCCACTTTCAGCCGCATGGTCTGGCTGTGACGCTGAACAACGACCGCCTGTTCGTGACTCGCTTGTTGTCGTTTGTGAAACCCGGTGGCGCACAGGCCGATGACCTGGGCAAAGAGGGCGTGGTGTGCCAGCTCAACATCGACACGGCCTCAACCGACATCACCGCCTATGCTCCCGCAGCCGCCATCAAGATTGGCGCGCTCAACACCGGCTTCAAGATCGACAAGAACAAGGATGGCATTGTCGATGACACCTTTGCCTACCCCAACCAGATGCGCAGTGTGGCCATTCGCGGCAACCAGGCCTACCTGCCCAACATTGCCGCTTCGCCCTCTGGCCCGTTGCGGTTCAATGTAGACACGCAGGCGTTTGTCAGCGTGCTGGACAACGCGGCCACAGGCGTGGTGACGGATACCGGTGCCGCCAAATCCATCAACATGCATCTGGGTGCGCGCACGCCAGAAGCCGGCAAAAAGAAGTTGTTCTTCTCCAATCCGTGGGATATTGCCTTCACCAATCAGAGCGGGGCGGGCAATGCCTATGTGGTTTCATCGGGCAGCGACCTGCTGGTGAAGCTCGATGTCGATGCCAACGGCGTGCTCAGCTTTACCAACGGCGCAGCCACCACCCGCTACATCGACCTCAACGACCCCAACACGCCTGCCACCCAGAACGAGAAGGCGGGCAAGAACCCGCTCGGCATCGTGATCCGCAATGGCAAGGCCTTCGTCATGAACTATGTGTCGCGCAATGTATCGGTGGTCGATCTGGCCAGCGATGCGGTGACGCAGGTGGTGCAGACCTCGGCCCTGCCGATTGCCGGCTCACAGGATGAGCAGTTGCATGTGGGCAAGGAAGTCTTCTTCTCGTCACGCGGCCACTTTGTGCGCCCGGCCGGCACCACGGTTTCGACCGACGAGCGCCTGTCCAGCGAGGGCTGGCAGAACTGCGCCAGTTGCCACTTCCAAGGCCTGACCGACGGCAATGTCTGGGCGTTTGGAACTGGCCCGCGCAAGAGTGTGCCGCTAAATGGTACCTGGAGCCCGATTAACCCCGATGATCAGCGCATGCTGAATTACTCGGCCATCTTCGATGAAGTTCAGGACTTCGAGATCAACATTCGGAATGTGTCCGGCCCAGGCCCGCTTATCACGCCGACCAACGGCAGCCTGCTCGATCCAAACCACGGCATTCTGATCAGTGATACCGGTGACATCAACACGGCCCCGCTGGTGTTGAATGCGTTTCTCAAGCCCAACGCGGGCCGGCCCCAACTCAAGATCAAACTGCCCGGTAGCAATGCCGAATGGCCGGCGCTGGATGCGATGAAGGAGTGGGTGCGCTTCGCAGTTCGCACGCCGAACGGCCTGCTGACCACGGCCGAGCTGAGCCTCGGCGGGGGGAGCACCATCGGTGGCTTGATCTCAGCCGACGTTGCACAGGGTAAGCGTTTGTTCTTCCAGTCTGGTTGTCAGGCCTGCCACGGCGGCAGCAAGTGGACCATCAGCAACAAAGATTTCATCTCGCCACCGGCCGCAGCCGACATTGCGACTGAAGCGCCGGTGACGACGACGGTGGGCGCACAGTTCCTGCCGCGCTTCCTCAAAGATATCAACTCGTTCAACCTGGGCGTGGCTGGTGGCCCGAATTTGTTTGGTGACAACATTGGTGGCGTCGAGAAGACCGATGGCGGTCTGAATGCGCTCGGCAACGATGCCAATGCCGACGGCAAGGGCAAGGGCTACAACGTGCCGTCGCTGCTGGCGATCTGGCATGTGCCGCCCTACTATCACAACGGCGCGTGCGAAACACTGGCCTGTGTGCTGAGCAACAGCACCCACCGCAGCAAGGGCCTCAAGCCTGGCCAGGCCGATCCGTTGGCCACGGCTGCAAATCAGGCCAAGGTTGTGACGTGGCTCAAGACGCTGGATGCCGACACCGATGTGCCGAGTGACCTGCGGGTGAATAACCACGACATCTTCCTCGACCCGCCGACGGTTTACAAAGGCCTGACGGCAACTGTGGGTGCCAACATTCAACTGTTTGGTGCAAAGCCAGACCTGGCCGATTTGTTGACCGATCTGGGTCTGCCCGGCGTGCTTGTGCGCATTCAGGTGGCCCCGGCCACGGGACAGAGCACATTTGACGTGGTTGTGCCGGCTGCGGCCTTCCGGCAGGACTTCGGCTTCGCGGTCATCTCGGCCACCTGGAATGTGCCGGCCAATGCCGGCGGACTGGGCGTCATTCGCGTCACCATCGACCCGGACAACCAGATCTTCGAGGACAACGAGAACAACAATGCGGCCACACGCCGGGTGATCCTGCGCAATCCGCCGCCAGATGTGACGCCGCCGACGCTGAGTGGGGTGTTCATCAGCGATGATGCGACATTCCTCGACACCGACCTGATCTCGCAGTCTCGCGATGTGCGGGTGAAGATCAAGGCCACCGACCCGGCCAGCCCAGGCTCGGCTCCCACCAGCGGCGTCAAAGACTATTGTCTGGTGAGCTACAGCTACAGCTCGATCCTGCGCATCTGGATACCCGAGCAATGCACGTTCAAGCCGTTGCCCGCGCCCGAGGCTGGCACGACCGACACGTTCATCGTCTCGCGGACGCTGCAGGTGAGGGCGGGTGTGCAGTATGTGTTTGCCTGGGTGCGGGATGCGGCCGGGAATGTCTCGCGCACGCCGGCATTCGACGTGATCACCTACATCCCGACGACGCCGATCAACCTCAACCGCAACAACCACACGATTCTGCGGTTCCCATTGCAGGCCGGCCAAAGCCTGAGCCTGACCGTGACGCCGCTGTTTGGTGATGTGGATGTGTCGGTGTTCGATGACTTCACGAACCCCGCTTCAACGCGTTGCGCGGTCAGTGCCAACAATGGCCTGACGCCCGAGCAGATCACCCTGCCCGGCAGCTGCCCAGTCGGCCGCCTGCAGGTGGAGATTCGCGCCGCTGTGAACAGCCGCTTCACGATCAACGTGCAGCAACTGAGCGCGGCCGAAGCCGCTGCGGCACCGGTGCAGGTGTTTGTGGCCAAGCCGCAGATGGCCATGGCCGAGAGCCAGCCCTTGGTGGCAGGCCCGCCTTTGCGCTCGGCTATCGAAGCCGAGGATGTGACCTCGAACACGTATATGCCGCTGCTGACGAAGTAGGTGCAATACATGTTTGATTCATGATTCGACTCATGAGAGGGGAAACAAAGGGCTCTGCTGTTACAGCAGAGCCCTTTGTTTTTATCCACTCAAGGTGGGGTGCATTCTTTTTTAAGGGCAAACCTGAGACTTGATGAAAACGATAAACCTAAGCCGTCATTCCCGCGCAGGCGGGAATCCAGGCGTAACCCCGACACAACAGTAGATCGAGGCCTAGATTCCCGCCTGCGCGGGAATGACGTGGCTATGTAAAGTCTTTGCGTTGACAGACTACTAAGTAAGTCTTCAAAAGAAATTGATCGTCAGTTGACGGGTTGCCGTAAGGACAAATGTGCAATAAGCCTTCGTAGGGGCGCAACATGCTGCGCCCCATAGGCACGAAATTAAGGATCGCACGTGTTATCCAAATCAGACTTCTTAACCCGCGGAGCGGGTTAAGACGCCAAGGATTCTCTTATTTTCGTGCCTATGGGGCGGGTCTCAGACCCGCCCTACAGAAATCCAGCACAAAACAAGGCTGGAAATGAAGATTGCCACTTTTTGAGAATTGCTGCCGGATTGCCCAAGCTCACAGCCCAATGTGCGGATTTGTGAGAGAGTTGCTGGCGATGACTTCTCAACCCTGGACTAAAACCACGGACGCCGCACGGGATGACGCTGAATTTGCCGATGTGATCGATCTGTTGGCGGCGCTGGTGCAGGTGCCGACGGTGAACCCACCCGGCGACGAATTGGCGGCGGCGCGGGTGCTACACGAATGGCTGCTGGCACGCGGCATCGACTCGACGCTGGATGTGTTTGATGGGGTGCGGGCCAATGTGGTGGCGCGTGTGGCAGGTCAGGGTCGCCTTCCGGCGCTGGTGCTGTGCGGCCATCTGGATGTGGTTCCGGCAGCCGATGCAATCTGGCAACACCCCCCGTTTGCGGCCCAGATCGCCGATGGCCGCATGTTTGGGCGCGGTACCTCGGACATGAAGGCCAGCGTGGCGGCCATGGCCGCCGCACTGGTGCGGTTGCAGCGCAGCGCGGTGCTGGCCGGCGATGTGCTGTTATTTGCGGTGGCCGATGAGGAGACCAACAGCACGGGCGCGCTGCGGCTGGTGGAGCAGGGCGCATTTGCAAATGTGGGTGGATTGGTGATTGGCGAGCCAACGAGCTTGCGGCCGGCCATCGCCCACAAAGGCGTGTTGCGCGTGCGCTTCACCGTTCCCGGCAAGGCCGCGCACAGCTCCATGCCGGCACTCGGGTCCAACGCCATCGTGCATGCCGCGGCGCTGATTCAGGCCTTGCAGCAGTATCGCTTTGCCGTAGCGCGGCATCCATTGTTGGGCGAGCCGACGCTGAGCATCAACCTGATCACGGGTGGCTCGGCCATCAATATTGTGCCGGATCGCTGCGAGGTATCGATTGACATGCGCAGCGTGCCGGGTTTGAGCCACCCGGCTGTGTTGGCCGATCTGAGGGAGATTTTTGAGCGATGTGTGTCGCCAGAGCGGGTGGCCGACGCGCACATGACGGTGATCTTGGATCGACCCGCCGTGAGCACCGATGCCAATGCAGCCGTGATTCGCGCGGCGCAACACGCCGTGCAGGCCGCATCCACCGCATCGGCTGAGCTGACCGTGATGACGTATTGCACGGATGCGTCGGTGATTGTGCCGCCGACAGGATTGCCGACGGTGATTATTGGGCCGGGCGATGCCGAGCAGGCGCACCAGACGGACGAGTGGGTGAGCCTGAACCGGGTGCGCGAGGCCGTGATGGTGTATGAGCGGCTGGCGTTGACGTATTTTGCGTAGCGTGGTGCCGAAGTCTGACATCTGCACCACGCTACTGAATCAAAAACCCAACCAGCAAAAGCACCAGTAGCACCGCGCACACCGCCAGCCAGATGCGGGTATTTCTATGCGCCAGATCAAAGTGTTTGCGGAAGATGAAGGGCGCGATGACCCAGGCGGCCAGCCACACCATGTTCACGAGGATGCCGCCACGCGCCTCGGTGAAGCTGGGTGCCAGAGCCAGGGTGGGTGCCCAGAGCACATAGCCCAGTGGCCAGCCCGCCAACACCCGCGCCGACATCAGGTCGGGTTGTGGCGACATGGCACCGGGGCGGTTGAGAAAAATGACGACGCCGATGATCAACATCAGGCCGGCCTCCAGAAACAAGGCCCCTTGGAGCAGTGCATTAACCGGGACCGAGCTGAGTGCGGCCTGGGTAGCGACAAGGGCTTCTGAGCGCGGCAGCAACGTCAACATCCACACCGGTTCTTCGATGTAGAGAAAAAGCCACAGGATGGCGGTGAAGCGCCGCCAGTGAAACAGCTCGCCCCAGATACAGGTGACGCCGAGCAGCACGCCGGCGAAGACGATATTGCCCCAGTGCAGCCAGCGCATTTCTTGATAGCTGCCGGCGGTGAATTGCTGAACATACATGGCCGTGCGCATCAGGAAGCCAATGCCCAGCGCGATGGCCGCGGCGCGCGGCACAACAGGCCAGCCAAAGAGATCCCGTCCCCAGCGCGTGGAGAAGAAAAAGCCCAGCGTGGCAACGACAGCGGGCAGGCCATTGATCACGATCCACCCGATCCATTCACGGTTGAGTTGAGGGGTCAGCATGGTGTCCTTGCTTGTGTCGCTAAATTAAAGGCCGAGCGCGGTGCGAGCGACACCATACATGATGGCGGCGCTGTTGAAGAGGTGGATGATGTTGACCAGCGCACGCGTTCGCCGGCCGGCATCACTTCCTTCGGCAATGGCATCGTTGAAGCCGGCTGACCAGTTGAGAATGTTGCGGCCCGACGACAAAAAGGTGGCCAGGGTCTCGGCGATGGCGATGCCGATGTTGACCTCGTTGATGAAGCCGGTGTGCGGCATGGCGACGGAAATGCCCAGCAACAACAGGCCATTCATGATGGCAGACGTGTGAGTGGTGATGGCGTAGCGGCTGATGGCTTTCTTCGGGTCGCGCATGCGAATCCACAACAACATGTAGCCGGCCAGCGAGCTGATGACAATATTTGCCATGCCGCCGATGATGAGAATGGCTTGAGGCGTCGTCATTGCGATGGGAAATCTCCTGAAACAGATGTGCTTTGAGATTGCTCGGACCTACTTACACTTGGCGACATGAATGATACGCACATTGGTTTAAATCAGCAGACCTCAAAAGCGGAGATGCGCGTGCAGATGCTGGCCCGGCGGGATGCAGTGCCGGCTGAGCAGCGAACGGCCTGGAGCCAGCGCATTTTCGAGCGGGCTGTGGCACTGCCGCAGTACCAATCGGCTCAAACCGTGCATGTCTTTCTGTCGATCCAGAGCGAGATCGATACGGAGCCGCTGATTGAGCATGCGTTGGCGCACGGCAAGCGGGTGGTGCTGCCGGTGTTTCTCAAGAGCACGACAGAGACGCCGTGCACCCAGATCACCTCGCTGGCCGGGGATGATTTCAAAATCACCCGGTTTGGGTTGCGCGTGCCCAAGGTCAGACGGCCCGTGCCGCTGGCCGAGGTGGATTGGGTGTGGGTGCCGCTGCTGGCATTCTGGCCGGTGGCGCCGGGCGAGCATTCAGACTCTGGTCAGATGCATCGGCTGGGTTATGGCGCCGGTTTTTATGATCGCTTTTTAACCCAGGTTCAGGTTCCCAAAGTAGGCCTGGCTTTTGAAATGCAGCGCATCAGTGCGTTGCCGGTTGAGCCCCATGATGTGCCGCTTGATTTTGTGGTGACTGAGGGAAAGCACTAATTCGTTCGGCTCTCTGTAGAACCAATCTAGCGTGACGGCCCGCTCATCTGAGTTCAAAATGAGTAGGATGTACGCAAATTTAGACGATTTCCTTGCGTAAATTTACTTTATTCTGAGAGCTCGGCGGTTACGATAGTCGTAGAGTTCGCACAACTGACATGCCGTGGGTGTCCTGGATGACATCGGCGGCGAGACAGATTGGCCTGAAGGGTGCCGATAGGCAACCCATTTGTGCGGTCTGTTGTCCATGGAGAAGCATGAATCGTTTTCAATTTTCAATGTCCGATTTGCATCGCATCATCGTTGCAGAAGCAAACAATGGGAAGAGCGTGAACGAGCTGATTGTGTATTTGCAATCGCGTGGTTGGACCCAGGAAGCGGCCCGGCATTTTGTCCAGAACGCCCTGCACACCGAGGGGGCCATTGCGCAGGAAGTGACTGCCAAGGCCGAAAAACAGCAACTCCCGGTCTGGATGCCGGTTGTATTTTGGCTCTCAGCTTTGACCGGCTTGCTGTGGGTGCTGGTGGATGTGGCCGGCCGGCTGCTCACCTGAACCCGATCTAAACTCGCAGGTCTTGCGTCGCTTATGGATCGCGCACAGGCAGTTTGGTAGTATCTAGTCCCAAGTGCTTTGGAACTATGGCTAGAAGAAACTGGATTCCCTCATCCATCATCGGCGCAGAAACCAACCCAACTCGGCCTGCCCCTGGAACCATGCCGGAGACTGACACCGACGTGCTTCCGGAGCAGGACGAACAGTTGTGGGTCGAGCCGCCCTGGCGCGTGATCATTCACAACGATAATGTGACGACGTTTGACTTCGTCATTCGCATGTTGATGTCGATCTTCAAGCTGGGCCAGGAGATTGCCGAGCACATTGCCATTCTGACGCATGTCGATGGCATCGCGTTGGTGTGCGTGCGGCCACGTAGCGAGGCCGAGAAACTCGTCGGCCAGGCCATTTTTGCCGCGCGAATGGAGGGATTTCCGTTGGTGCTGTCCTGCGAGCCGGAAGAGCCGTGAGGGGATGGGGAGAAAAGGAGTAGACAGTAGTCAGATAGGAACTCGATTGAGGCCAATCTGACTACTGACTACTGACTACTGACTACTGTCTACTGTCTACTCCTTTTCTCCCCTCCGCCACTATCGGCCCATGATGAGCTTGAGACGTTCCTGCGCGGCACCACTGATGATGTTCTTGTTGGTCATCACGGCGTGTTTGGCTGCGTCGTGAGTCTCATGGGGCAGGCTCTCGATGCGGGGCAGTAGATTGGAAATCGCCTGCTGGGCCAGGGCCAGATTGGCATGCAGCCGTTCCACCACAATCTCGACCGTCACCGGCTCTTCCTCAGCGTGCCAGACATCGTAGTCGGTCACGTGGGCCATGATGGCAAAGTCCAGCTCGGCCTCGCGCGCCAGAAATGCCTCCGGGCACGCGGTCATGCCAATGATGTCGCAACCCCAGCCACGAAAGGCCAGGCTCTCGGCCTTGGTGCTGAAGCGCGGCCCTTCGATCGTGATCAACGTGCCCTGCGCGTGCACACGGGCCGGGCTGTGCACGTGGCCGGCCGCCTCTTGCACGGCCTGCGCGACCGCGCTGCGAAGCGTATTTGAGAACGGCTCAGCCACACCAATGTGGCCGACCATGCCATCATCAAAGAACGACGGCGCGCGCTTGCCCCTGGTGAAATCGAACAACTGCGACGGCACCACAATATCGCGTGGCTTCATTTCCAATCTAAGGCTGCCACATGCGCTGACGCTGACCACATGCCTGACTCCCAATGTTTTCAGCGCGTAAATATTGGCTCGATACGGCACCTCACTGGGGTTGAAGCGGTGGCCACGGCCGTGGCGGGGCAGAAAAGCAATCCGCTTGCCGTGCAGCGTGCCGATCACGACGGCGTCGGATGGGTTGCCGAATGGTGTGCTGATGGCACGCTCTTCGATGTCGGTGAGGCCGGGCATGGCATAGAGGCCACTGCCGCCGATGACGGCCAGGGCGATGTCAGGGGTGTTAGTCATGGGTGGTTAAAAATGAGCAGAAATTTTTGGACAGAATGAGCAGAATTGACAAGATAAGAGAGGTTTTCATTCTGACTAAAATCCGAAGGGTTCTGATTGCTGAATCGGGTCTGCTTGCGATCTACTTCATCTGGCTAAATGCTTGAATGACTTCGGCTTGCTTGACGGTGCCGACTTTGACTTTTTGCACCATGCCGGCGCTGTCGATGAATATGCTGACCGGCATCCCCAGCACCAGATACGCATCGCCTGCCTTGCCGTCGGGGTCTTCGACGATGGTGTATTCGATGTTGTTGTCTTTGACGAAGGCCTGTAGATTTTCGAGCTTGTCCTGGTAGCCAATGCCGACGAAGGCAATTTGGTCGGCCCCTTCATTCGCTTGAAGCTGGGAATAGGCGGCCTTCAAATCCGGCATCTCCTCGATGCAGGGTGGGCACCACGACGCCCAAAAATTCACCAAAACCTTTTTGCCGCGCAAGTCTTTGAGCGAAACCGGTTTGCCATCCAGCGTGTTCAAGGTGAACTCGGGCGCAGGCCGGCCGACGGCGAGTTTGGGAGGCGCATTGCTGCTCTCGGAGAT
>JBBQST010000128.1:0-10203 GCA_038213625.1 Thermoflexales bacterium | reverse complement strand
GGTGGATCGACGAGGTCGAGTTGTTGATGTACGAGATCGACCCGGTCGGCGGCACGGCCTGCAGGTTCTGGTTGTAGATCCCGTGCTCCATGACGGATGCCTTGAGCGCGGCCCACAGCCGATTCGAGGTTGCCAGGCCGTTGGATGTAGCGAAGCACGGATTTTGCGCTCAGGTCATGCGCTAGATCATCCTGGCGCGAGCACCATCCAGGCCTGATGTCTGGGCGAGTGTGTGGACCAGCAGGCCCGGTAAAGCGTGCTTCCCTGCGGAAAGTAACGGGATTGTTCGGAGGCCGGCGATGCCGGCATGGATCGAGCCGTGTGTAACTGTGCGGATATGGGTGGGCTATTTTGCTGTGAATCCACCTCCCAACCGGGGCGGTTTGCGTTGAAGCGATGCACCACGCCGGCCGAGTCAATTGTCCATGCCTGGCCGTGGCCGGCCCAACTGAGCGCGATGCCGGTGGGGGTTCCCAGCAGGGTGGGAATTGCCACAAGCTCAGTTGGCACAAGGGCTTTGCGGGGCACCAGCCCGCCCTGCATGGCCTGCGCGGGATTTGGAATCAGCCAGGTCAACGCCGTCGCACCGCCGATCACAATATTCAATTTCAAAAAGCTTCTGCGGGAAAGTGTGTGGGTCATCGTGAATACTCCGTGACTAGATTGAACCTTGCGCCCGCCCCAGGGCCTGCCCGGCATTGGGTTGGGTGAAATAGTTGATGAAAGCCATGATGGCGGCGGCTTCTTCGGTAAGGAACTTGAAGGGCGCGACGATGGCGATGTTGGCCGGGTCCACCAACATGGGCTCGATCACATTGGGCGCAGCGCCACCGACGATGTTGCCGGCCAGCACCAGACCGCCATAGTTCTCCTCATCGTGCCCGGCATAGAAACATGATGTGACGGCAAATGCAATTCCATAAATGAAGTTGAAGAAATGGCTGAGTTTGCCCCAGATAACCGCCCACTTGCTGGTGCCGCCCAGGACGCCAACCGCGCCGCTCACGATGGGAAAGAACTGCAGGGAGAAGAAGATCCAGTCATGCGTTTCAAAGTTCTCAAACTGTTTGATGACCACCACCTGGCTCAAGGTCACCAGCAGCGCATCTCCAACCACGGCCAGGCGATTGACCGCTTTGGCGGCCTGATCAGTCTCTTCATCCGCAGCTGATGCCGTAACGGCGATGGTGTCGATGATGCCCTGAATGATCATCAGGATGCCGGAGGCCACTTTGGTGGCTGTGCTGGAGTCGGTGCTCGATGGCCCATTGGCACTGGCTGGTGCGGGTGGGCCATCAATGATCTTGGTGATGATGGTGGACGGGATGGCCACCAGCAACGCGATCAGATCCAGAATGGACAGATCATCGTCAAAAAGTGCTTTGTAGAGGGCTGAGATGACAGGGATGTCGATCTTGGCCAGGGCGAGGCCGACCAGCTCATCCACCACGATCTGGAGCATTTTGAGGAAGAAAACGGTGGCCGCGCTGGCGATATCCAGAAAGGCATCGGCCACTGCTTCCACTGTTTTCAACACATCCGCCAGTGCGTTTTGGGTGAAGGTTTGCGGGTTGGAGAACAACTGCGGCAGCGTTGACAGCAGGTCGCCGACTGCATCGATGACGGGCGCAAAGTCATTTTTGATCACGGCGGCCAATGCCTCCATGAAATCATTGAACGCCTGCTCAAGCGTTTCCTCTGGGGCATCAAAGGTGCGGACAGCGGGAAAGAACGGCACAAATAACTTTTCTGAAAGGCCGTTGCCGGGCCGGATGGATGAAGAGGGGGCATTACTGGAGGTGCTGGCTTTGAACTTCTCCTGCATCCAGGTGCACGGCCCGCTCTTGTCCTGCCCTTTCTGGGTATATACCTTGCCGTTCACATCGTTGTTTTGCGAGCGATAGGTTTCAATGGTGTTGCCCTGCAATTTTTGAATCTGCGCATCAAAAACAACATTCACCTGCTTTTTAATTCCAGCAAAAAAGTCCGTGACCTCCCTGGCGTCCTGGGTCACCTGTCCATCCACCCAGGTTTTGAAGGTGCCGATGCTGGCCTGAAAGGTCGACACGATGTTTTGATGTGTTTTGATGATGTCGTCGAAGTTGAACAGATAGCTGAGGAATTCGATGAACTGTTTGATGTCGTTGATGAGGGATTTGACCAGGCCGATGAGACACGTCGCCACATCCTCGATGGTCTTGACCACGAGTTGATAGGTGCTTTCAACTGTTCTGATGATGGTTTTCACCACGCCTTCTTCCCACTGCCAGACGGTATCCAGCACGTTTTCAGCGCCATGAATGATGTTCTTGAAAAAATCGGCGATGTCCGTGAAAACGTTCTCAGGCTGGTTCAACGAATTGATGCGCGCGGCCTGTAATTGGGCGAATCGTTGTGCGGCCGCTTCGGCGCTGAGCGGCTTGAAGACCACGCTGCTACCAATGTCCAGTGACCAGTGAGGCACTGCTCCCGGCACAAACAGCCGGTCGGTGCTGCCCAGCACGGCTTGGTAGACCGCGAACGGCATTCGCTCTGGAAACGCCAGGTATTTGCTGGTGCTGGTCGCGCCGGCCAGGGCGACTGTGCCAACCGAGGTCAGCGCTGCGTTTTGGTGGTTGCCGATGGTGCTGCGGATGGCACTGGCAATGGCCGTGCGGGCATCGGCATTGTCGTAGCCATCCTTAACCATGGGCTTCCCGTCGTAACTTTTGGCGGTGTCCAATCCTTTCGAGTCTGGGTCGCTGGGGTTGGGGTTGGCTGCCTGCATGTTCGACAGAGTGCCGAGGACTTCATGATCCGGATAAATCACAATGGCTTCATTCGGCAGCATGAAATTCGACCAGGCGATCAGCGGCGGACAATGCACCTGGGGCGTGGTTTGCCCATCGGCATCAACGGGGTTGGCCGGAATGGACAGCGTCAATTGGCCGCTGTGATCGGTCTCCAGCCATAACCACTGGTCGGGGCCCACGGTGTAAGTCTCCCAGTCGTAGGTGAACGTGAGCGGTGCGGACGACCACAGGCGAACCGCCTGAAGCGGCCGGGGATTTTTGCTGGTGTCGAGCAGGGACAGGGTAACCCGGTAGGCGCTGCTCTTTCCCACCGGCGGTTGTTGGGCGGTGTCATAGTCCTCGACAATGAGTTTGGTCTGCGCGTTGAACTCATGGATGAGGTTGTCCATGTTCACGGCATAGATGGTGTTCGAGCCATAGAAATACACCACACCCGCGCCGACTGCATTGGATTGCACCAGATCCGCATCAGGAACTTCGTAGCGAATAACATCGTTGCCATTGGTGGCCAGATCCACGGAGTAAATGGTGGGAACGGGGGTGTCGCCCTCACCCGGCGTTGCAAAATATGCCAGTCCGTCCTGAATGAGCACGTCTGTGTTCAGGCCGCCATTGCCGATGTCCAGATCCCACAGCAGCGTGCCATCGGCCAGGTTCAAGGCATAGAAGCTATTCGAGTCGCCAAAAAACAGGCTGCCTCCCATCAGGGCAGGGCGCGATTGAATGCTGCCGCTGACATGGTGAACCCATTTTTGCGCGCCTGTTTGCAGATCAAGGGCATACAGGTTCCCGGACTCGCTGCCGATATACACCGTGCCATTGGAAATCACCGGCGCTGCATCCATCGGCGCATCACTCTCGAACTTCCACAACACGGCCCTGGTCGCGACATTCACCGCATACAGTCTGCCGGCGGAACCCAAAACGTCGCTTCGGAAGTTGGCCGCAAACACGGCCACGCCGCCGGCCACTGCGGCGGGCGAGAACCCCGTCAGCGGCAGCGGCTTGGGTGTCACAACGGTGTCGATCGGTACGTGCCAGGCAATGGCCCCTTGTTTGCTCGCATCCAGCGCCACCATCACACCGCCGTTGGTCATGTTCTCTACGTAACGAAATGACGCGCCCATCAGCACCAGCCCTTTGGACGCCGTTGGCACATAGGTGAGGTCGACAGGTTCACTGCCAAATTGGGCCAGATTCACTGGTGCGCGCCACTGCCGCTGGCCGGTGCGCCGGTCAATCGCATCCAGGTAGTAAGTCTTTGGCAGCGCCGCCGATTTGGGGGTGACAGCCACCGCACCAAACACCAGGTTGCCGGATTCGGGCACGGCCTGAGTCACGCTCAGAAGCCCATAACCCTTGGGAATGCCGGGGGCGGGATCGTAAGCCCAGTTTTCGACGTGATCGCGCGTGTCCAGCGACCGGATGTAGCCCGTAAAAGTGGCATCCGTGGCTGAATAGACCGAGTTGGTGGCATAGATGAGCGCGCCGGCTTTCAGCTCGGGCGGCACCGATACTGCGCCATTTGTTGCAACACTCCACTGCCCAACCGGTGGCGGCGTCTGGGGAATTGTGGTTTCCACCAACGCAGCTCCGCCCACCAGTTGGCCCGTCACATTGGTCACCTGGTTCGTAAAACTTCCATTGAGAAAGTTGCACACGGCGGCCAGATTGGGCTCCAGGCCGGTCAGTTGCGCATACATGAAGCCTTGAATCTCCTGCTGTTTGCGAGCCGTGGTCCACACCCGGATGTCATATAACAGGCCCTTGAAGTTCGACAGGCCGTAGTCGGCGGGAGATGTGCCCAACTCCAGCAATAACAGGGAGGGAATGGTCTGGGCGATGGAGCCGGCCCCGGGCAATGGCAATCCATCCTTGTAAAAGGTGACTGTGCCGCGATCGAAGACGATGGCGATGTGGTGCCAGGCACCGTCGGAGATTGGGGTCTGATCGGCCGAGCGCACTGTTCCGCCTCCAAATTGCTGGGACGCCCAGTTGAATTGAAGCTGATTGTTGGCCATCGAGAACAGAAAGGCGGCTGAATCGGTTTGCGCAATGGCTTGAGGTGCCGTCATCGAGGTTTGAATCCAGCATTCAAACGTCGCCGCCAGGGTGTTGACTTCCTGAGCCAGTTTGTCAAGCGTCGCATACTGCCCTGCTGTGCCGGACAATTGCAAACAATGGCCCGTCACCAGACTGGGCGACATATTGCGTCGGCGCAGGTTGCGCGGCAGCATGGTTGATAGCAGGGGTGAGCTTCCCCGGGTTCGATTCAGCTGATGGAGGTGGGCGTGGTGCAATTGGTTGGACATGCATTCCTCTTAATAAGCAAGTAATTTGGTGAGCGGCGTTTGAGCAACATATGGGCAACATTTACATGTCGCCCTAACCGTGCACACACTATGTTGAAAGCGTGGCATTCTCGTGACTGGTGTGGGGCACATTGGCTTCGTTTATGGCGGCAAGGTTGCTGAGGGCGTCACACAGCCCTATAATCTTTTCACTCAAGGCACAGCACACGGCGCATTCTCGACACAATCACACAACAAACCGGCACATCGTTTGGCCGCCTTGTCCGCCCCATGGCGCAACTTAATTTTTCGCTCCTCGGCCGGTTTGAGGTGGCGTTGAATGGCCGTAAGGTCACCTCATTCGGCTCGGATCGGGCGCGTGCCTTGCTGGCCTATCTGGCCATGGACACTGGCGCGGCGCCGGCTCGCGCCATGCTGGGGGGTCTGCTGTGGCCGCAGCAACCCGAGGACAAGGCGCGCACGAATTTACGCGATGCGTTGCGCAAACTGCGCCTGGCGCTGAGGGAGGCCGAGGCTGAAGCGGCATTGCTGGTGTCCGATATGACCACGATCCAGCTCAGCGTTGGGCCGCACAGCCTCCTGGTGGATGCGGTCGATTTCGCTCAACTGTCGGTGGCAGGGCCGCATGACCACACCGCCGGCCCCCTGTGTCCCAGTTGTCTGGACCGCTACACACAGGCGGCCGCGTTGTATCAGGGTGACTTTCTGGCCGGTCTGATCCTGCCCGACAATGTCATGTTCGAAGCCTGGGCGCGAACCCATCAGGAGCATCTGCACATCCGGGCCATGGCGGTGCTGTACCGGCTGGCCAGTCACCATGAATTTTGTGACGAGTATCAACAGGCCATTGACTACGCCAGACGGCAACTGATCCTGGAGCCGTGGCGCGAGGAGGCGCATCAGCAGATCATGCGTGCTTACGCGCTGAGCGAGCAGCGCAGCGCGGCTCTGGCTCAATATGACATCTGCCGAGCTCACCTCCAGCAGGAACTGGGTGTGCCGCCATCGCCCGAAACCGAGGAGTTGTATCGCCGCATTCGGGAGGGTGAGTTCCAGCGGGCTGATGCACCCTTGAATCCTCCGTTGTCGCTACATGGCAATGTCCCGCCGCGTCACAATTTGCCAGCCAGTCGCAGCGCACTCATTGGGCGGGGCAACAAAATCGAGCAGATTCGGCAGCACCTGGCCGAGGGGAGGCTGGTGACGCTGGTTGGTCTGGGCGGACTGGGCAAGACCCGCCTGGCGTTGGAGGCCGCGGCGGCATGCCTGGACGACTTCCCAGATGGGGTGTGGCTGGTGGAGTTGTCCACGCTGACCAGCCCCGCGCAGGTGCCCGAGGCGATGGCGGCGGCGTTACGCATTCAAGGCGTGGTGGGCCGATCAATGGAAGCAGTTCTGGTCGACTATCTGCGCCATAAATCCGCAATGCTGGTGGTGGACAACTGTGAGCATATGTTGGCCGCATGCGCGACCTTGATTGAGCCATTGCTGAATGCCTGCGCGCATCTCAAAATTATGGTGACCAGCCGCGAACCGCTGAATCTGACTGGTGAATGGGTATGGCCTGTGCCCCGACTCACATACCCGACCAAAACGTTCGAACTGGCTCCCAATGCCTTGCCGGCTGAGGCGATCCAGTATGAAAGTGTGCAACTGTTTGTGACGCGGGCCACGGCTGTCAATCCCAGCTTTGCCCTGTCGGCCAGCAATGCGGGTGCGGTGATGCGAATTTGCCAGCGGCTGGATGGCATGCCCCTGGCGTTGGAACTGGCCGCTGCCCGCGCCGGCATGCTGAGTGCGCACGAGATTGATGCGCGACTGGGCGACCGGTTTGCCTTGCTGACCCACGGTACCCGCACCGCCATGCCCCGCCACCGAACGTTGCAGGCCACTCTGGACTGGAGTTATAACCTGTTGTCCGAGCCAGAACAGGCGCTGTTCAGCCAGCTTGCAGTGTTTGCCAACGGGTTTACCCTATCGGCTGTGGAGGGTGTTGTCCGCGTGCCAGACCCGGCTGTGAGCCAGGGGATATCTATGTTTGCATTGTTATCTCTACTGGTGGACAAGTCCCTGGTGACGGCTAGCACGGGCCACGTCGCCACGCGCTACAGCCTGCTTGAGACGGTGCGTGAGTATGCGCGCGGCAAATTGGAGCAATGTGGCGATCTGGTTGGCACCCGCCAACGACACTTGATGTATTTCGTGGGGCTGGCCGAGGATAACGAGCCGGGTCGAAAAAATGGCGGTGAAGTCCGGACGCTGTCGGCCGAGAAGGACAATTTGATTGCCGCCATGGAGACCTCGCTGAAGAGTGATGATGCCGTTGGCGCTTTGAAGATCGCGAGCTCGCTCTCCTGGTACTGGTGGATACGGGGCTATCTGGGTCAACAGATCGAGCATCTGCAACGCGCCCTGGCGCAGCCGGCCATGCAGTCGGACGACCGAGCCCTGATCCGCGCCAAGGCATTGACGGCGGTGGGTTCGATCCTGACCGTGCAGGGCCGCTTTGATGAGGCGCGACGATCGCTGGAAGCGGCGCTGGATATCAGCACCCGTTTGGAAGAAAAGCGGTTAATTGGCTTGTCACTGCGTATGCTGGGGCCGGCGACTACTGGCCAGGGCGACTATGCCGCGGCCCGGGCCTATCTTGAGCGTGGAATTGGCTTGTGGAAGGCACTGGGCGACCGGTGGCACACCGGCTGGCTGCTGGCTTACCAGGGTGATGTGGCGCTGCTGCAGCATGAATTCGATGAGGCGAAAGCATGTTACGCGCAAAGTGTTCTGCATCTGGAAAGCAAGTCGGCCCGCACGTATTCCATTCGCCGGCTGGGCTATCTGGCGTTGCGCCAGGGCAGGACCCAGCACGCCAGAGCCCTGTTCGTTAAAAGCCTGGATTTCAATGCGAGCGCGGAGGACACGCTTGAAATGGCGGCCAGCATCGGCGCGCTGGCCTGCCTGTGCGTTCTCGATGCCAGAACTGGACTGTCTGCACAAGCCGAGGATCGCGCAGCGGTTTTATTTGGTCTGATGGATGCCTTGTTAAGCGCGACCGGCTCTCCGTTACGGCAGGCCGATGGGCTGATCTGTGCTGAATACCGCAGCATCTTGCGCAAGCGCATGGGTGGCACGCGCTACCAGCACACGCTGGCGCAGGGCCGAAGGCTTTCGATTGCTGATGCGATTGCACTGACCCATGAGGCTCGCCAGGAACCCGTTCCATTGCCGCCAAAACCGCAACTGCGGGCTTGAGGCAGCCTATGCAGGCCAGATTGCTGCCGATTTCCCTAACGGTTGACAGTGGTCTAGTCCGTCATTTTTGCTACACTGACCTGAACGCGGTTTATAAATCAGCGCATTCAACAGGTGCACCATGGAATCTGAACAGGCAACGTTGTCGACCACATCCCGGCTAAAAATCGATATCAACATTGAAGTGAACGGTCAGACGGCCTTTCGCGCTCAGGTGGATGCCGAAGGTGATGCCCAAGCGCTGCAACCCGTTGCCGAGCAGTTGTCCGCCTCGATTGCCCAAGCCATCGCAATGGTGGTTGGCTCGGTTGGCTCGGTTGGCTCATCCAGGGCAGGTGAAACATCTGCCCTGCCGCTCCCCGCCCTCCCGAGCGTTGCGGATGCGCAATTTGCGCCATCCGTGGTAGGCAGACAGCCAGCGACCAACCGCCAACCGCCAGCCGCCAGTCGCCAACCTGCGCGCTCGGCGCTGCCCATCTGGCTCACCGACAACCATCGGCTCACCCTCATCTTCGGCGGCGTGCTCGTGTTGGCCGCCATCCTCGTCGCCATTGTCTTCCCGCCGCTGGTGCCGCGCGCCCAGCGTATCGAGGTGTTTATGATGTCGCTGGCGTTTGGGTTAATTGGGTCGGTCACGTTGTTTGCCGGCGCACTGCCCCAACGCAGCACACAGCCGAAATTGACTGCCAGCTCATCTGGAGCAACAGCCTTCAATTCGAGCCAGTCTCAAACCGTCGTGCACCCCATCAGCAAGTCAGGTGATGCGAAACCCAAACTCGTGCTGGATGCGCGCCGCAGAGCCTTGTTGCAGGCGCAGGAGAGCCGCAAGCCGCTGGGCGCGCTGTGGGGCTTTGGCTTCGGCGTGCTGTTTCTCGTGTCGGGCATCGTGGCCCCGTTTGTGCTGGGTCAGGCCAGTGCCGATGAGCGCTTCCTGATGATGATTGGCTTTGCGCCGGTTGCCATCACAGGTGCATTGATGATTGGGCTGTTCTGGCGCACGTTGAGCCAGGTGTCTACGCCAGACGGCAAAGCAGTAGGACCGGCCGGCTTCAGAATCGGCGTGCCGCTGGCGATCGGCCTATTACTGGTCGTGCTGTTTGTGGTGCTCGGCCTGGTCTTGCTGGGGACGTTGTTGCCGATTTTGAGCCGTTAGGGTTGTTCGCAACTCTCAAGGAATATTGACTATGAATCTCGCTTTACTCGTCGGCCTGTTGACCTCGATTGTCTCAGGCGTATTTGCATTTTTGGTCTTGCAGCGTTACTTCACCCGCGGCGGCACACACCTGCTGTTGTGGGGCCTTGGCCTTGTGCTGTATTTCATCGGCGGTGCCACTGAGGTGATTTTGGCGTTTGGCTGGAGCGATCTGGCGTTTCGGTTGTGGTACTGGAGTGGCGCGCTGATGGTCGCGGCAGTGTTGGGGCAGGGCACGTTGCACCTGTTGGTGCGCCGGCCGTATGTGGCCACTGTGCTCTCCATCGTCGTTGGCGTCATCGGCGTCGCCTCGCTGGTGTGGATGTTCTCGGTGCCGCTCGACGCGACCAAGTTTCAGCCCGGCAATGATATCGCCGCCTTTCTCACGGATAGCTATAAGGCCATCCTGCCCAATTCGATCATTCGGCGCATCCTGCCACCGGTGTTGAACGGCTACGGCACACTGTTGCTAGCCGGCGGCGCGGTCTACTCGGCGCGTCTGTTCTTCCGCAAACAGATTCTGCCCAACCGCGTGCTCGGCAATGTGCTGATCGCGTTGGGTGGCCTGTTGCCGGCCGCCGCTGGTGCGCTGGTCAAACTGGCCGAGACCACGCCAGAAATCAGTGAAGCCGCCTCGACCCTGAAATACCTCGGCATC
>JBBQST010000127.1:0-10229 GCA_038213625.1 Thermoflexales bacterium | reverse complement strand
GCCTCCTCCATGTAATGCGTGGTGTAGAGCACGGCCATGCCCTGCCGATTCAGCTCCAGCACCATGTCGAGGATGGCGCGCCGGCTCTGCGGGTCGATGCCGACGGTGGGCTCGTCCATGAACAAAAGTTGTGGCCGATGCAACAGGCCCACACCGATGTTGACCCGCCGCTTCATGCCGCCGGAATAGGTTTTGATGCGGCCACTGGCTTTGTCCAGCAAACCGATTTGAGTGAGGATTTCCTCGACGCGAGTATTAAGCGCGGCCCCGCCCAAGCCATACAGTGTGCCCCAGAAATTCAGGTTCTCGCGAGCGGTCAGCTCCTCATACAGCGCGATCTCTTGCGGGACGATGCCGATGAGTCGCCGCACGGCCAATGCATCGGTGATGACGGAATGGCCGTCCACGAACGCGTCGCCGCTGGTCGGTGGGAACAGGGTGGACAGGATGGAGATGGTGGTGGTTTTACCCGCACCGTTGGGGCCGAGCAGGCTGAAGATTTCGCCGGCTTGAATCTCGAACGACACGCCGTTGACGGCGGTAAAACTGCCGTAGTGCTTCACCAGTTGTCGGACTTCCAAAATGTTTGGCATGTTTGAGCTGCAGCCGTAAATTTTTCTGACCGATTTGGCTGAAAAAATAACTGACTTGTAAAGATGACCGGTGGCCGATTGTCTATCCGGATGACTGATGATGCCACGAGTTTGTGCCAGCATAAATGACAGCGCACTGGGGTTTACGGGTTGCAGGTGGACGGCGGTGGTTCCGCTCGCAATCGAGCCGCCATCCAGGCCAGCACATCGGGTTGTGCCGGCGTGGAAATGTTGAGGTGTTGGACGCCGGGATACATCTTGAGCTGAACCACATTACCCAGGCTGCACATTTTTTGCACGAACGCGGTTGTTGTAGCGGGTAGGACAATTGGATCGGCCGAGCCTTGTGCGACAAAGATGGGCGCGCGAATGGGTGACTGGCCGGGTGTATTCGCGATCAAGTGAGCGGTCCAGGCCGGTACCGTGGCCGGGTTGGTTTTGAAGTAGGCATCGGGCGGCTCAATCAAATAGTCGATGATTTCTGCGAAGAGACATTTGTTGTAGGCCGCCGACAGATCGCGTTTGCCTTTGGCAGTGAGCACGTTGTCGAGTGCGTCATTGGGATAAGTGCGGCTCCAGGCCCCCACGATCATCATGGCCAGGCCGGTGGTTGCGGAACGCTGGTCAGTGGCAAACATTGAATTGACCAAGTCGATAAGTTCGGCGGCTGGTGCTTCCAGCGCGATGCCGGTGATGTCCAACTCGGGCGCATAGGTCGCGGCCAACTCACCTGCAAAAGCGGCTGCGTGGCCGCCCTGAGAGACACCCCAGATGAACGTCTTGGTGCTGACGGACACTTCTGCGAAATCGCGAATGGCACGGCGCGAATCCAGCACGGTGCGCCCTTCGGATGTGCCGATCAGGTAGGCATACGGGCCGGGCGCACCCATGCCCTGATAGTCGGTCATGACCACGGCAAACCCCGCCTCCAGAAAAGGCTTCATCTCGCGGACATAGAAGCTGGGTTGGATGATCGTGCCGGTGAGCACGTGAATAGACGGGGCGCAGGATTGCGCAATGCCTGAGGTGCCATGAGCCATGACGACAACGGGGAAGCCGCCTGGAGGCACGGGGCCGGCGGGTTGCGCGATGAGGCCGGATACGGCGATGTCCTCACCAGAAGGAGCCGTGGAGTGATACAGAATACGCCAGAGCTTGACACCCTTGAGAGCCGTGCCATCAACCGACTCGGCGCGAATGATCTGCCCAGGTTGACCGGCCGGCAGCGGGTTGGGCGGGGTGTAGAACGATGGAAGGCGCGGCGGAGGGGCCGCGCATGCACATAGCAACGCGGTGATGAGAGTGAAGCCAATGCGCTTTACACATCCAACATGGGCAATAGATTTTTTGTCTGGGTTTGGCCGGGGTGGAGTCATCATTTCGATTTCTGATTTGGGTCACTTGCGTGACGTGTGTAATTAAGTAGTCTGTAGTAACTACTCAGCCAATGTAGGGGTCATTCCGAGCCTGTTGCCGATGGCGAGTCGCGAGCCAAAACTGATTTCTGGTTTGTCATTGACGGTGTTACGGGTGCAGAACCCACCCCCAACCCCTCCCTAAGAGGGAGGGGAGACCGATCCCCCGCCCTCTTAGGGAGGGGCTAGGGGTGGGTTCTGTCGGCGTCACTGTCTCTCGTCGTACCTGTTCATGCCACCCGGCTTTGCCGTCTGCGGCTATGGAGAATTTGGAATGACAGCATCACGGGGGTAAGGCGCAAGTTCCTTACTCGGCTTGCTCAATCACCTCCCACATCCGCATTTCGATGCTTTCAAAGTCGAGACACGGTGCGAGCGGCATCTGCCACGCATCGGTCCCGTTGTGGGCGCTTTCATCGGGATACTCAATCAGCACCAGCACTTGCGAGGCGTCGTGGCCGTTGCGGTAGAGCGACATGCGGCGCACCAGCCTGGGCCGGTGCGCGGTGCAGCTTTCGTGCCAGGCGAGTTGGAGCGCTTTCCAGTCGGTGACGCGGGCTTGTAGAGCAACGAGGATCAAGATGGGTTTCCGACGGCGGTGACTTAATCAATGGACCTGAGCCAGCACCATGAGCATTTGGTTGGGACCCGATGGCCGGCCCCAGCGGGCCAAAACCAACTGACTGCCGATCGGGAAATCGATCTCATCCGCATCCGGCAACCAGATGTGTTGCGCGCGATCGAACTTGCGAATCACGCCGTTGGCGTCCACCGACCAGACGTCGTTGGGCCAGGTTGCGGCCACATCAGTAGGCGTGCCGAAGCGAATGGCGGGTTGCTGGGTGAAGTCGATATTGGCGTCGTCGGCAGGTGCCGGGTCAGGGATTGGCACCGGCACCATTTTGGCCATGGTCGCTGCCGGCAGCGCCACCGACACGGCCAGCGCGCTGCTCAGGACGGCGTTGAGCTTGAGAAAGTTTCGGCGCGAAATACGCGTGTTCTGAAACATGATTGTGATTCCTCCGGTATTCTGGTTAGTCTTGACTGCGAGGTTACGAATAGACGAGTCTCCCGCGAGACTCCATTTCGCAGTCTTCGTAAGAGTTCACGCAAGGCCGAGCACAAGCGAACCCTCGATGTCTGGCGCGGCGAGTCGCGCTGATGACGACGGGTTCACCGCGTTCTCGACGTTGCCGGTGAACGCGAGCACCGCATTGACGATGTCAAACATCAGCTTGCCGATGCCTCCCACCACGGCACCATCATTCCCTGCCAGTGCAGCCAGTTCAACGGGATAACTGAAGCCGGCAAACAAGTTGGCGGCCAGAATGAGGCCTTTGGCTTTGGGGGCGTCCAAGTAGCTGCCCGGATAAAAGTGCGCATACACCGAGCTGATGATGATCGAGGACACCCCATAGATGGTGTCGATGATCACCTGGGCCAGGGTCGGGATCGGCTTGAAAAGGAAGGCGAAGTTGTAGATCATCGGGACGGCTTGCACGGCCCAATACCCCCAGTCCTTCCCAGTCCACGAGTTCCAGCCCAGGCTGGTTGCCATGCCGATGCCCCAGTTGATGACGTCTTTGGCGACATCGATGGCGGAGAACGCAACGACATCGGGATCACCCGTCGGTGCTGTGGACGACCAGACGAACATATAGGAGTCGATGAGTGCGCCGCCGATCGCGGCCAGAAAATTCACAATTCCCAGGAAGATTTTGCCGACCTCATCGACCGCGACGTTAAGCGGTTGGATCACGTCACTGTGGAGGCGCGCCGCGACGAGCGCCGTCGGCGTGGGTGTGCCGGCAATCACCTCCAACAGGATCGTCGAGGGCACGGCCACGACCAGCGCAAAGACATCCAGGAAGGTCAGGTCGTTGCCGGTGAGCGCCTTATACAGGCGAGATACGAATGGCACGTTGAGGGTCTGGGTCAGCCAGAGCGAGATTTGAGCCAGCAAAGTGTCCATCAGCTGCAAGAAATCGCTCGCGATGGCTTTGCCGAGGTTGATCATGTCATCGGCCAGCACTTGCAGCACGGCCAGCAGGTCGGTCAGGCCATTGCTCAGCATCGATTTTGGATCACTCAGCTTGCCTTTCATGATGTCGAGCTGGGCATGTAGTTGATCTGGGAAGCTCTTGAATTCCTGGGCGATGGTGTTGAGCACATTGCTGACGAATGTCTCCCAGGCCTGGATGATGGTGCCGCTATCGGGCCCAGCCGAAATGTTCATGGCTGATGCCGGTGCGGCTGCCGATGAAATCGGGGCCGCACCCTGTGCGATCGAGGGCATATACAAGTGCCTGGGACGGATCAGCCGAAGTCTGGATGACGAGGCCGGGGACGTATGCGCCTGTGGTCGCGTTGACCGAGGCCAACACGGTATTCACGGTGGTCTCAGTCGCGATGGCATTGATGCCGATGACGACACGCCCGGCAGACACCACTGGCCGGCACGCAAAACTCCGGGCGCCAATGATGGTTGGTCTGGGCCATAAAGCTTGTCCGGTTGTGGCATTGACGCCGTGCAGTTCAACGAACGTGCCAAAGTTGTATTCCAAATTTTGGGCACCCACATACACCGTGCCATTGCCCACCGCCACGGAGGCCGGGATAACCAGCGTGGGGATGGTGCTGTTGTCCTGAACGTTGTAAGTCCAGTTCAAGGTGTGGTCTTGCAGGTCCAGCGAGCGCAAATAATTGCCGCCCGGACCGTTATTGGAGGCATAGACGTTCTCGGCATAGATCAATCCCTTCGGCGAAATCTGTGGGCCAAGCGGCGCGATGCCGTTGGTGCTGTAGACCCAAACGTTTTGCGGCACCGGCTGCTGCGATTGCGGGCCGACCACCTGCACCACTTTGGCGTTGCCCGCGGCGGCCCCCCCCGCGCCATTCACCATGTTCTTGATGGCGGTATTGGCGCTGCCGTAATACGACAGGTTGTTCAGCGCTACCAGGCCCGACTCGGTGCCGGTCAAGGTCGCATACATGAAGCCTTGGATATCGCCGAGGGCGCGCGCCACATTCCACACCCGCACATCAGTAATGCGGCCGTTGAACGCCTGGGTTGAACCCAGACCTGAGCCGACTTGCAAATCGCCGCCTGAGGTCTGCGTCGCGCTCATCGTGAATGACTCGTTGGTGGGGATGCCGTCCTTGTAGAAGGTAACCTGGTTATTGTTGAACACGACCGCGATGTGATGCCATTCGCCATCCGAAATGACGGCGGTGTCTGCCGAGAGCCAGACGTAATTCGGATTGGCGTTAGCCCCCACCCACTGCACACCGATCTGGTCATTCTGAATGAAGATGAACGGCTGGGTGTAGGCCGTCTGAAACAGCATTTGTTGAGTCTTAATGCTGGTCTTGATCCAGATCTCGAAGGTGGCGGCGGCAGTGGTCGTGGCGGCCACACGGTTCTTACCTCGCCGCAGGGCGCGCGGCAGAAAGGCCGAGCTGGCCGAGGCCTGTGAAGTGGTTGCGAGTTTTACGGCCGCGCGGCGGCCGGTGCGTTTGGAGCTGGACATATCAATTTCTCCTTATGACTATTTGACGTAGTTGAGCACTTGAGGGCATTCAAGCAGGCCGGCGTGAAAAAAGCGCTAAAAGGGCATGAATGCTTTGCACGCCCAGCCGCATGGCATACTGTGCGGCTGCGATATGGCTCAGTTCGAATTTGCATTGCTCGGCACCCCCAGAATTCACGCGCACGGCAACCCCGTTCGTTTTGCAACGCGCAAGGCGCAGGCCCTGTTGATCTATCTGGCGGTCGAAGGGACGCCGGTCTCACGCGACAAATTGATCGATTTGTTGTGGGCCGACAGTGACATGGCTCATGGCCGCGTGGTGCTGCGGACGACGCTGACCCAGTTGCGCAGCCGGCTGAACGAGCGCACCAACGGCTCACATGCCCCAGCAATTTCCCTGGTCATCGCCGAGGGCGATACGCTTCTGGTCAACCCCGCTGCCGATGTGCAGGTGGATGTGCGTGTGTTGGATCAGGCTTATAGACGCACGCGCAGTCACACGACCAGCGCGCCGAGCTCGCATGACTTACACGCGGCATTACAACAGGCCGTCGCCATTTACACCAGCGATTTTCTGGACGGCTTCTCATCCGGCGATACGCCCAACTTTGACGACTGGGCCAGCCTGCAACGCGAGAGATGGCATGTGCGGTTTGCGGCCGTGCTCGACCGTCTATCTCAGCTTCAGTTCGAGGGTGGCGAGTTTGCGGCTGGAATCGAAACGGTGCGCCGCTGGCTCACTCACGATGCGCTCAATGAAATTGCGCACCGGCGGCTGATGCAGTTGCATCTGGCGGCTGGGGATCGCGCCGCGGCTATGCAGGCCTATGCCGTGTGCCGGCAAATATTATTGCGTGAGCTGAATGCGAATCCGTCGCCTGAAACGGTGGCCGTGGCCGAGCGATTGCGCACGCAGTCTTTGCCTACACCCCCTGTTGAGACGAAGCGAGAGCTGGCTCGACCGTGGGTGGCGATGACGTCGCTGATTGGCCGCACAGACGAGCATCAGCAGTTGGTCCAGGTGTATCGCGCCGCCCGCCACGGCCAGCCCCAGGTTGTCGTTGTTCAGGGCGAGCCCGGCATCGGCAAAACACGGCTGGCGCAGGAGTTTTTGGGTTGGGCTTCGGCGCAGGGTGCGGCCGTGTTGCAAGGGGTTGCCTATGAGTTGACCGTGAGTTTGCCGTATCAAATCTGGTCCGATGGCCTGCGCAACCAACTGACCCAAATGCAGGGCCGCGCTGCATTCGACGCGCTCGATACCCATTGGCAACAGGCGTTGGCGCGACTGCTGCCGGAGCTGGCCGGGCTGGATGCGAAGATGGAGCCTGTGGCCGATGTTGCGGGCTTGCCGGGTCGCAGCGAATTATTTGAGGCGACATATCGGCTTGTTCAACAACTTGCAGACGCTGTTGCATCGGCCTCACTAATGCCACCCATTATTTTTCTCGATGATGTGCAATGGGCGGATGAAGCCTCGTTGGATTTGCTGCAATATCTGACCCACCGGTGTGTCGAGGACAAGCTGCCCATCTTGCTGTTGATGACGTTGCGTCAGGAGGCAGCCGATGTCTTTGAGCCGTCGTTGGCGGCCTTGCGTCGGCACATGCCTGTGAAGATATTGCCATTGAACACGTTGACACGGGCCGATAGCGATCAATTAGTGAACGCGCTTCTGACCCAGACCTTTACAACGGTGAGCGGCACTACAGGAAAACCAAACCACCAGATCGAACACTTTGCGCAAACGCTATTTGGTGAGACGGCCGGTCACCCGTTGTATTTGTTGGAGACGCTCAAGTCGCTGTTTGAAGGCACACCGATGGAGCAGGGAAGCCCACTTGCCGAAGCCGATGTAGACCACTGGCAAACGGCGCTGGATGGCTGGCTGGCTCCAGGTGTAAAAGTAGTAATTCAGTCGCGGCTGAATCGGCTGAGCCCTCAGGCGACGAAGCTGGTGAATGCGGTGGCCGTGCTGGGCCAGCGTTGCTATTTTGAGGCGTGCTATCAGACGGCAGGACTGGCCGAGGACGCGGCGCTGGCCTTGTTGGACGAAACCACGGCGCGCGGTCTGTTGCGCGAGACGACCAGCGGCACCATCTCATTTACCCACGACAAAATCCGCGAGGTGGTGTATGCCGGTATTACGGCCTCACGTCGGCGCAGCCTGCATCGCCGTTCGGCCGAGACGCTGATGCAGTTATATGAAAATCGTCTGGACGAGTATGTGCCGCTGGTCGCCCAGCACCTCGATGCCTGTAACGATCCACGCGCCTGGGCTTATTTTGAGCGAGCCGGCAATGCCGCCATGCGCCTGCATGCCTATGCCGAGGCCGCTTCGCACTTTGTTCGCGCCATTCAGCTGGGTCGCCCGCAGGAGCAAGCGGCACCCGATCCTGCACATCACCGCACAGCACTTGCAAATCTTTATTTCCAACTGGGCAGTGCTCACAATCGAATGGGGCAGTGGGGCGCGTCTTTGAGAGACATGGCGGATCTGGCCCAGTTGGCAAACCGATGGGGTGATGCTGAGCTGATCTATCGCGTTGCAGTCTGGCGCGCGGCGCTGATGGCCGTTCCCAGCGAACAGATGGATCTGGACACAGCCGAGCAGCAGGCCAACTATGTGCTGCCGCGCGCGCGGGCTGCCGGCCTCAACATTGATGAAGCCAACGCGTTGCTGGCGCTGGCTCGCGCCGCATACTGGCGTGCCCAATTCGATCAGGCTTTGGCTTATGGCAAGGCTTCCCTGGATATTTTGCAGACCCATGATCTGCCCACGTTGCAGGGTTTTGTGCTCGATGAACTGGTGCTGGCTTCGCTGGGCCGCAACGACCTTGCCGCTGCCCAGCTTTATCAACACGAGGCGTATGCCTTCTGGCTTCATGTAGATCACCCAGCCATGCTGGTTTACGCGCTTGCACTGGGCTCATTGATTTTGATACGGCGCGGACAATTTGAGCAGGCACTGGCTCTGTCTCAGCAGGGTTTCGACATTAGCCGACGCATCGACAACGACTGGGCCGAACTCGCGAGCCAGTCGATCAGCGGCATCGCCTTGTTTGAGTTGGGTCAGCCGGATCAGGCCATTGCCGTGTTGGAACTCTATATTCGACGCAGCCGGGAAATCGAATTTAGCCTGCCCCCATTTTTGATTCTGGTTGATCTGGCGAACGTCTATGCCGAGCTGGGTGCATGCACGCGCGGGTTGGAAGCGGCCCATGCCGCGTATCAAGTCGCTGAGCGAATGTTGCCGTCGTGGCGGTTGAATGTGATTCCGACACTGACGCGACTCTACACCTACGGCGGTCAGTATGCCGAGGCCGCATCCTGGTTGGAGCGGGGCCGTGTGATGCAGCACTCCACTCGCGCAGATCCCTGGCCAGTCACTCAGGTGCTGTTGGAATTGGCCGCGGCGGAATTGGCGCTGGCGCAACAGGACGGCGAGCAAGCGTTGCAGTCCAGCATGGCCGGTGTGGCGGCTTGCCGTGCGCAGGGATGGAGGCAAATGCTGCCGGCCGGCCTGTTGTTGCAAGCCCGCGCACAAGTGGCGCTGGGTCGGCTCGACGAAGCCTCCAGCACGCTGTTGCTTGCGCATGAAGCAGCTACGGCCATTCGATCACAGTGGCAGTTGTGGCAAATTTTGGACGCATTCAGCCTTGTGGAGGCGTTGCGCGGAAATGATGCACAGGCACAGCATTGGGCCGAGCACGCTAATGCAATAGTGGATTCAATTCGCGAGCGATTGGACGATGTTGAATTGAGGGCGGCTTTCTCGCAACGGCGTGCCGGACGGAACGCCGCTATCGCACAAAAATCGACACGGGCAGAATCAGTACCCAGAACCAGCGCGCCCAATCGTCATTAATGAAGGCGATGCCGATGGAGACCAGGGAAATGGCCGGCCAGCCCATATATTTCGGCCAGATTCCGACGATGTTGGTAAGCAATTCCGAGCTGCTGAGTGTGTCCGATTCCACCGGCAAACGAATATCCAACGCCAGCAGCGTGATGGCAATGGCGAACACAGCATCACTGAAAAACAGCAGCCGCTCCATGCTGAGTTTGTCAGCCTCGCGTTTGGCCTCCGTGTTGGCCTAAGGAGCAGCTTGCTGAGCGGCCTGCTCGGTCAAGGAAATGTTGGATGCGTCTGAATTTGTGATTGCGGCCCTATTTTGAGCTTAATACTGAATCGTGCAAAATAAAATCAGTAGAAAAACTCAAATTGGTGCTTAAATCCAATACATGGCACCCCTTGAAATTTTGCTAATCGGCGCCGGCAACCGCGGCACCCACGCCTATGGCCCGTACGCCTTCGCACACCCCGACCAGATTCGCTTCACCGCTGTGGCCGAGCCCGATCCAGTCCGGCGCGCCTACTTTGCCGACCTGCACGACATCTCGCCCGAACGGCAATTTGCCAGCTGGCAGGAGGCGCTGGCTCAGCCACAGATGGCCCATGCCGTGCTCAACACCACCATGGATCAGGAGCACTTCGCCTCGGCCATTGCCGTGATGAAGGCGGGCTATGACATGCTGCTGGAGAAGCCGATGGCGACGTCGGCGGCGGACTGTCTGGAGCTGGTGCGGGTGGCCGAGGAGACCGGGCGCACACTTCAGATCTGTCACGTGCTGCGCTTCACCAATTTCTTCTCGAAGCTATACGAGATCGTGAATTCGGGCCGGCTGGGTCG
>JBBQST010000126.1:0-10252 GCA_038213625.1 Thermoflexales bacterium | reverse complement strand
AACATGAGTTAATTAAAACCCCTCAACTTTACTCAGGTCGGCAATCCCGTTTGCCTGCCGCACAATTTGCAACAGCAGCGCCAGACGCGCATTGCGCAGACCCACATCCTCGCTCATGACCATGACCTTATCAAAGAAATTTTGGATGGGCGCGCTAAGGGTCTGGAGATTTGCGATCAATGATTCGGCGTCATGGGGTTGCGCCAACGTTTGCACAGCCTCAGTCAATGCCTGAGCCGCCGGCTCGGGGTCCGCGCCGTTCTGCACATAGGTGTCCATTGCAGCTGTCACATCCGGCTTCTGGCTTTTGATGATGCGCGCACAACGAGCATACGCAGCCAGCACGTCCGGCCACTCGGCACGTTGCACGGCCGCACCCAGTTGCATCGCATACAACCGTGCTGTGTAGGGATCATTACCCACCGCGCTGATCACGGCATCGGCCACATCGTAGCGAATGCCGCGTTCCTGCAATAGCACACGCGCGCGCTCGATGATGAAGGTCTGGGCCGCGTTCAACGCGTCCATGCTCCACTTGACGGGTTGCAAATGCATCGCTGCCATCAACCCCTGCCGCAGCGAGAATGATTGCGCGTTGTCGATCAGCGCCTGCACCACGCCGATGGCTGTGCGGCGCAGTGCAAAGGGATCGGCATTGCCCTTGGGTGCCAGCCCGACCGCGAAGAGGCCGGCGATGCTATCCAGCTTATCGGCCAGCGACACGATCAACCCCGGCAACGTCTTGGGCACGGCATCGCCGGCATAGCGCGGCAAATAATGCTCGGCAATACCGTCGGCCACCGCCGCATCGCCGCCCTGCAATTTGTAATACTCGCGACCCATCACCCCTTGCAAGCTGGTGAAATCCACCACCATGCTGGTGACGAGATCGGCCTTGGCGAGATGGGCGATCTTTTTGGCGGTGTCAAGAACAGAGACGGGAGACGGAGGACGAAGGACGGTCTGGCCATCTCCCGTCTCGGCTTCTGAGCCGCCCCGTCCCCCGTCTCCCGTCTCTTTCAGCAACGCCGCCACCGGCTCCACCAGTTGCTCCAGCCGCCTGGTTTTGTCCAACATGCTGCCCAGTTTGGTCTGGAACGTCAGCAGGCTGAGCTTGGGTACATAGCTTTCCAGTGGCTGCTGAATGTCCTGCTTGAAGAAGTAATTGGCATCGGCAAAACGCGCCCGCAGCACACCTTCGTTGCCCTCGCGAACCAGGGCCATGTCCGTGCTCGGCCCATTGCGCACGGCGATGAAGTGGTTGAGCAGCTTGCCGTTTGCGTCGAGCAGGCTGAAGTAGCGTTGGTGTTTGCGCATCACCGTCATCAACACCGGGGCCGGCACGCTGAGCGAATTGATGTCGAAGGTGCCCAAAACTGCCGTGGGCTCCTCGACCAGATTCGTGACCTCATCCAACAGACCCTCATCGTGCACCACCGTGCCACCGATGCTGGCTGCCGCCGCCTCGATCTGGCGCACAATCTCGGCCCGTCGCGCAGCAATATCGGCAATCACGTTGTGCCGCAGCATCTGGGCCTGGTAGTCTTGCGGCGTGTCGATCTCGAAGGTGGGGCTGTCTTCGCCACGCGGCCCCACGCTGGTTTTGCCGCTGTGCACGCCGGCATACTCAAACTCGATGACCTGATCGCCCAACAGCGCCACATACCAGGCCAGCGGCCGCGAAAAGCTCACGCCGGTCTCGTTCCAGCGCATGGTCTTCTCGAAGCTAATCTTGCTGATCAGGCTGGGCAATAGCTGCGCCAACACCTCGGCCGCCGACTTGCCGGCCTCGCGTTTGGGCGCATACACATAGCTGGCTGCGCTTGCGCCGCCTTCTTCCTTGACGACCAGATCGGCCACGTCCACACCACTGCGTTTGGCAAAGCCAATGGCCGCTTGCGTCGGATTGCCGTTCGCGTCGAACGCGACTTTCGCGCCAGGGCCTTTGAGCAGCTCATCCAGCGCGCGCTGCGTCGGAGCCACATCAGCCACCAGCACCGCCAACCGCCGCGGCGTCGCAAACAGCTTGATGGCCCCATGCGCCAGCCGTGCCGCCTTCAACTCCGTCTCCATCAACTTGCCCAACTGCTCCTGCGCCTTGGGGACATCATCGGCAGGAAGTTCCTCGACGCCGATCTCGAAGAGGAGAGGGGAGGCGGAGACGACGGACGACGGACGACGGACGACAGTAGGCTCGGTCGTCCGTCGTCCGTCGTTCGTCGTCTCTTTCTTCAAGAGCCACGGATGCCCCAGCGTCTCCCGCTGCGCCACATACGCCAGGGCCACCTGCTGAGCCAGATCGCGCACGCGGCCCAAAAATCGCGCGCGCTCGGTGACGCCGATGGCCCCGCGCGTGTCGAGCAGGTTGAAGGCATTGCTCATGCTCAGCACGTAGTCGTGGGCCGGCACCACCAGTCCAGCAACCGCAGCGCGCCGGCCTTCCTTCTCGTAGATGTCGAACAGGCTGTGCAGTTCTTCCACATCGGCGAAGTTAAACGCGTAGGTGCTGCGCTCCACCTCGTCCTGATACTTCACATCGCCGTAGGTGCGGATGTGGTCCCACTTGAGATCGAACACGGTGTTCACACCTTGGAGGAACATGGCGATGCGCTCCAGACCATAGGTGAGTTCCAGTGCCACCGGGTCGAGCGACACGCCGCCGACCTGCTGAAAATAGGTGTATTGGGTGATCTCAAGCCCATCGAGCCACACCTCCCAACCCAGACCCCACGCGCCGATGGCCGGCTGGGCCCAGTTGTCCTCCACAAAGCGAATATCGTGCTTGCGGTAGTCGATGCCGATGGCGGCCAGGCTCTCCAGATACAAATCTTGCGAGTGCGCGGGCGACGGCTTCAGGATCACCTGATATTGGGTGTGGGTGTAGAGCCGGTTGGGGTTCTGGCCAAAGCGGCCATCGTCGGGCCGGGCCGATGGCTCGATGTAAGCGACATTCCATGGCTCAGGGCCGAGCACGCGCAGGAAAGTGGCGGGGTTCATGGTGCCGGCCCCAACCACCTGGTTGTACGGCTGCCAGATCAAACAGCCCTTGGATGCCCAAAAGCTGTGCAATTTCAAAATGAGGTCTTGGAAGGTCAGCATAACGGGCGCAATTGTAGCGGCTGGCGAGTGGCAGCTGGCTGTTGGCCGCTAGTTGCCAACAGCCAACCGCTAACAGCCTCTTAGTGCAGCTTATTCGCCTTCTCGCGGGTCATGGTGCCGTTCCAGCCGCGCAGGGCCAGCCGCGCATTGGGATGGCGGTTGCCCTCCTCAATCTCGTCATCGCCGGACAGCATTTGCACCAGCACGCTCTTGCGCACCTTGTCGCTCCGATTCGGCATGCTGCCGTGCAGGGTAAAGTAGTTGAAGAAGGTGACATCGCCGGCCTTGGCTTCCAGCACGGTCGCGTTTTCGATGGGGTACTCGGCCAGCAACGGGTTCTCGATCTGGCCCGAACTCTCCGGCACCCGGCCTAGCTTGTTCGAGCCCGGATACACCCGCAGGCAGCCCATCTCGTCGGTGGCGTCACTCACCCAGATGATGCCGGCCATCATCGAGTCTTGATACGACGGGAAGTAGGTCCAGTCCTGGTGCATTGGGAACGGCGCGCCGTTTTCACTGGGCTTCTGGAACAACTTGGTGTGGTGCAAAGCGATGTTGGGGCCGACGATTTCCTGGGTGATGTCGAGAAAACGCTTGTGCAACAGGGCTTGCAGCCACACGTTCGAGAACTCGTGCACCTGATGGGTGTGCAGCACGACCATTTCCTTGGTGGCGATTTTGTCCATGGCCGGGCCGGTCCAGCGCGTGCTGGCGTTGCCGCCGGTGGTGATCTGGTCGACGATATGGTCGAAATCGTGTTCGAGCGCGGCCACCTCGCCGGGCGAGAAGACCCCTTTGGCGTGGTAATAGCCGTCTTGTTCAAATTGTTGTTTGATGCTGGACATGGGTTGTCACTCCTTTAGTTTCTGATCTTTTGATTTTCTGACTCTGACTGTGATTCTGATCCATCCTGGGATTAAGTGGGTGTTTCAGTCTGTCTGAATTGTACGAAGGAACGCGATCTTGGGAAAAAGAATGTAGGCGGCCTATTTCTAAGACGCACGGCGCAATAATGTCACAAGCTTCCTCTCAATTTAACCCAGCTTCAAACCAACATTAACTCCCCACAAACCAGACCGTAAACCCAGGGGACTTGTCAATGGATTGCACGGCTCTATGCTTCTATGCCAACCCATGAGCACACCCTATACCTCGGCCTATAAAGTCTCGCGTTACCGACCGGTCTTCAATCCGCTCTACTCGGCTGGCACAGAAGCGTCTGGCCTGAACGGCGGCGAAACCTTCATGCCCTTCCAGGCTGAGCATATTGCGCCATGCGCGGCGTTGTATGTCGATGTATTCGCCAATAAGTATCGGCCATTGACCCGCCCTGCCGCACGCGCCTTCCTGAGCCGTCTGCTGGGCGATGCCGATATGCAGGGATTTGTGCTGATGGATGGCCTGTGCCGGCCAATGGCTTTTGCGATTGGAAGCCGGTTGTGCACGGCTGCCGATGGCTGCACGGACACGCTGGCCCACTTCGACCTGCGCGAGTTCTGTGTGCGCGGCGATCTGCAAGGCCACGGCTGCGGCGCGCGCCTGCTGGCCCACATCGAACGCGAGTTGCACACCACCCATATCGCCTTCAGCGCCAGCCACAGCAGCTCCCGCGTCGGCAAATTGGCCCACATGCTTTAAGTCTGCGCTATCGCTGTCAACCCTGAAGCTGCATAACCCCGATTCACGCCAGAATCGGGGTTGTTTTTAATCTCAACCCACCCCTCTGCGAGTCAGGTTGGTCAGAGAACCGGCGCAAGGATTGACAGGTAATTAACTTAAAGTTTACCGATATCAAGTTTTATATTGACAGCGCTCATTAAAGCAGGTAAACTTCGCCTTCTTAAAAGCAACTCAACTCGACTCAAGGAGTAATGAAATGATTTCTGACAACATGCAAGCCGCCATCAATAAACAATCGGCGCAGGAAGCCTATGCCTCCAGCGTCTATCTTTCCATGGCGATGTGGTGCGATGCGCAGGGGCTCGTCGGCGCGGCAAAATATTTGAGCCACAGCAGCACCGAGGAACGCGAGCACATGGCGAAGTTCCTGCAATATGTGGTGGACCAGGACAGCCAGGCGCGCGTGCCGGCCGTGCAGGAGCCGCCGCATGAGTTCGATAGCTTGCCCGAGATTCTAAAAAGCGTGCTGGAGCTGGAGATGAGCGTGGCCGCCGGCATCGACAAGATTGTGGAGCTGGCCTGGCAGGAGAAAGACTTCGCCACCTTCGACTGGCTCAAGTGGTTTGTGGAAGAACAGCGCAATGCCGAGATTCAGGCACGCAACATTCTCGATCGGGTGGGCGTGATTGGCACCAGTGCCACCGGCCTATACGAGATCGACAAAATGCTCGAAAAGATGGCCGGCTAACCCAGGCCAGATCATCCCAGTCAAAATCACCGGCAACCTCACGATTCGCGACATTGTTCAACCGGTCACGTTTGACCGCACACTCACTGTGAAGTCCGACATCGAACTGGAAGGTACGGCCAAGACCACCATCACCCGCGCCGCCTTCGAGCTGACCCTTCCCAATGTGCCCAGCGTGGCCGATGTCACCGACAACGTCGACATTCAGCTTCAGTTTGTGGCCACCAGACAGGCGTAAGCCGATACCGGTGGTTCACCCGTTGGGACGCACCCGATCAGCCGCAGCCATTCATGAATGGCCGCGGCTGATCTCGTTTTCAGATGAACGCGATGGATGCCGAACGGTTGCCCTGTCTACCCTACAATTCCGGCCTATGTCCGATTCGTCTCCCCCTTTTCGCTGGCCCGACATCTTCAAAAATCAACGTCTGCGTTTGATCTGGTCATTGATCTCGCTGGCCATTGTCGTGGTCCTGATCGTGATTGCGTTTCAACGGCTGTCGGTGGCCGAGCTGTGGCTGGCCATTCAGCAGGCGCAGTGGCCGTGGCTGGTGGTCGCGGTGCTGATTTTGGTGGCCGGGCAGGGGCTGCGCATTTTGCGGATGCTGCGGCTTCTCAAGTGGGAGGCCGAACCCATTTCCCAACCCGTCGTGCAGGGGACGATGCTGGCTCAGGTGATCAACTGGATCTCGCCCTTTCGGGTCGGCGATATCTATCGCGTCTGGCACATTCGCCAAAACGGCCGCAATAGCTGGCTGTGGACGGCCAGTAGCATCCTGATCGAGAAGAGCGCGGACTCATTGGTGCTGGCTGTGTTTGCACTGGTGCTGGCCATCAGCCCCATGCCCAATCAAAGTGCCAGTCTGGCCATTCGGCTGCTGGCTACGGCCTTCGCGGGGGTGCTGGCGGTGTCGGCGGTCCTGGCTTTGCAGCGGGGCCGCTGGCAGGCCGCGGTGTTCAAGCGCTTCCCACAACTTCAGCAGTTTGCCGAAACCCAGATGGGGCCGGCCTCTGCCACCTTCTATGCTGCGAAATTGAATCAGTGGATCGAAACCGGGCTGATCAGCCTCGGCATCTGGCTGCTGGCACTGGCCACCAACTGGGTGCTGGGCCAGGCATTTGGGTTGCAGATCGACGGGGTCACATTGCTGTCGCTGGTGATCGGCCTGCAAACTGGCGCCATCCTGTCGGCCATCCCCGGCAACATCGGTGTGATCCCGCTGATTACCCTGGCCGTGCTATCGACCACCGGTGTTGATCCAACGCTGGCCGTTGCGATGGGTAGCGCCCACTACATTCTGGTCTACAGCATCAATCTGGTGCTGTGTGGCTTGAGTTATCTGGGGCCGTGGATCTCGCGCAAAGCGCAGTCGCGGGCGGGGCTTTCGCATTTGTGAAGCCAGAAAGACCTCGCCGGTTTCAACACTAGTCTGCTGGCGTTAACCTGCGAGGTCTTTCTGGCTTCGTCGCTATTGCGCAAAAGTTTTATCGGCAAAATCCAGTATGGCGTTCCAATAATCCACATTCAGCATGTGCGCGGTGTCGAGGCGATATTGCAGCAGGTTGCCCGCCGTTGTGGCGTTGATCGCGTCATCGCCCTGCAACATGCCAAGATTCAACAGGCCGGGCGTGCCCAGGAATTTGTAAACCGGATCGGCCGCCTCCAGCGAGCGATATGCGCCGAGCGGACTGGCCCAGGCATCCTGAATGCCTTCGGTGTCGATGAGCGCGCGCGGCGCCACCAGTGCCACCAACAAATGCTGGTCGAACGGCAACCGCGCTTCCCGGCCGTTAAATTCTGGAAACACATCGTTGAACCAGTGCGGGAACCGGTCGTTAATGGACCACACCGTCTCCTGGTCGTTGTCGCGGCTGAGCGCACACCCGCCAGTGCCAGATTGATGCGGCGCCACCAGCGCCACGCGCTCATCCAATGCCGCGGCCAGCAAGGCAGTTTTGCCGCGCCGCGAGTGGCCGGTCAGACAGATGCGCTCGGGGTCGATGGCGGAGTCAGTCACCAGATAATCCACACATCGCTGCAACCCCCACGCCCAGGCGGCCAGTGTGCCCCAGCGCGATTCATCGGGCACACCCAGGTCCGGGTAGTAGGGGTGAATGCCATCATCGAAGTTGGGTTGATCGGGATCGATGTCGCTCTCGTGAAACGTGGCGAAGGCATAGCCGCGATCGATCGTGTTTTCCACGGCCCAAAAGTCGGCATGGATCCCGCGCTCAATCCGATCCTTCCAATCCGCGGCCACCCAGGCGTTGGGATCAAACGTCACGTCGGGGTGGGGCGAAACGGCATAGTTGCCGGTGTGGTTCAACGCTAGAAATACCGGTGCCGGCCCGCTCACCTGGTTGGGGATGAACAATGCCAGATTGATTCTGGGTGCATCCTCGGGCAAGCCCACAAACCGGATTTCAATTTCCTTCAGGGTGGCCTTGCCGCCAAACACCGTGGTATCGAATTTGCGAATGTCTGCGGTGATGCCCGGTGGGGGCGGCGCAAACCCATACATGTAGTGCTGAAACAGCGCTTTAAGCTCAGGCCGGCGCTGCTGCATCCATTGCTCGGGTGTGGTGATGGGGGTGCCGTCCCACATCGTAAATGGATCCGGCAAATTTGCATTTACGGGCAGATCCGCCACCTTGGGGAAAGGGATTTGATTGGCCAAAATATCGCTCCTGTTAAGGTTGTTGTGCAGTCATATGGAATTTATTGACAGGATGTAGAAAAATCCGTTCTTTTTAAATCCTGTAAATTTTGTTCATCCGGCCCAAAACATATTGTGCCTGTTGTAAAACGCTATGGAAAGCGTTGAAACCAGCGCAGGCTCAACAACCCGGCCACCATCAGCAGCAGCGCGCCGATCCCTGCGGCAATCGCTGTGACTTCGGTTTGTTCACGCACCCAACTCAACCTGGTGCCGAGGTCTGCATACACGGCTTCAAGATCGCTGCTTTGCGCGGCATAGAAATAGGTCCCTTGGGTGCGCGTGGCAATGGCTTGCAACGCCGCTTCGTCGAAGCCCACGGCCTGGTCCGCACGAATTTGGGTGCGCTGGCCGCGCTGACCAATGCCAACCGTGTTGACCTCAATGCCCAGCAGCGCCGCTTGTTGGGCCGCATCCAACGGTGCCACACCCACTTGCGATTCGCCGTCCGACAGCAAAATAATGATGGCAGGCGCCGCTGCGGAGGTGAGGGTCGCGTCCTGCTCGGCAATGTGATTGAGCGCCAGCACGAGGCCATCGCCGATGGCCGTGCCGTTATCCAGCTTCAACCCTTCAATCGCCTCGACCACGGCAGCATGGTCTGTGGTCAAGGGCGCGTTCAAGTTGGCTTTGCCGCTGAACGACACCAGGCCCACCGATGCGGCGGGTGGCAATTGCTGCACAAATTTCGCTGCCGCGCGCTTGGCCGCCACAATGCGCGAGGGTTCGAGATCAACCGCCTCCATCGAATACGACACATCCATCACCAGCATGACGGTGGAGCGTTCGCGCGGCAGCGCCACGATGGCCACTGGCCGCGCCACCGCGATCACCAGTGCCGTAAAACCCAACAGGAACAGCGCCGCAGGAATGTGCCGGCGAATTCCCGGCGATGGACCAGCCACCTGCGCCAGCAGCTCCAGATTGGTAAAGCGCACGGCGTAGGTTTTGCGCTGGTTTTGGGTGATGAGATAGGCCGCGGTCAACGCCGGCACCAGCAGCAACCCCCACAGAAAAATCGACCACTCGAATGTCATCGCCTAAGCCCGGCCTCGGCGGGATTTCAAAAAGCGCAGGATTGATTTCAACAGATCGTCGCTGGTGCTGATGGCAAAGTGCGCGGCGCCATTGGCGATAAGGTCGTGCCGAATCGCCTCAGCCTGGGCCTCTGCCTGCTCGGCAAAGCGCTGACGCAAGCCGGCATCATGCGTGTTCACGGTCAGTTGTCGGCCGGTTTCGGGGTCCTCAAACGTCATCACCCCCGTGTCCGGCAATTCCCGTTCGCGCGGATCGTAAATTTGCACGCCGATCACCTCGTGCTTTTGAGAGAGCTGTCGCATGCGCCGCTGCCAGTTGGACTGGGTCAGAAAATCGGACATGACAAACACCAGGGCTTTGTGATCGATGGCCATAAACGCGCGCTGCAACGCGGCCTCAAGGTTCGTGGGGCCGGTGGGTGTGGATCGAGGCGGGCGCAGGGCCTGCGCAGTGGCCACGGCTTCCGCCGCGTCGTCTATGGCGTCGATCACCCGCAGCAGATGTTTGCGGCCGGTGGCGGGCCGGATGAAATTGAGCGGCGTCTCGGCAAACATCAGCGCACCCACTCGATTGCCAAAGTGGCCCAGAATGCTGCCGATGACATAGGCCACCTCGATGGCGCGCTCGCTCTTGAGTAATTGGGTGGTGCCCCAGTTCAAGGAACGGCTCACATCCATCACCAGCCACAAATCCAACGCGCGCTCCTGATGCGCCAGCCGCACATAGGGGTGGCCGGTGCGCGCCATCACCGGCCAATCAATCGCGCGGGCATCATCGCCCGGCCGGTATTCGCGCATCTCCTCCAGCTCAGCCCCCGGCCCAAACACCAGCGAGCGTTCCTGTCCGCCCAAAGCCCGGCCCAGTGGCCGCAGCACCGTCCAGTTCAGCCGGTTTAAGAGTTGGTCAGAGGGATGTTGGCGGGTCATGATTAAAGCGCTGAGCCAAGAGCGATGAGCAGGGAGCTCAGAGCGCTCTGAGCTCCCTGCTCATCGCTCTCTGCCACTCAGCTCTTATACCCCAGATCGATGCG
>JBBQST010000125.1:0-10259 GCA_038213625.1 Thermoflexales bacterium | reverse complement strand
CAGTGTTCGCGCTGGTTCGCGGCACAGCCAATATTGACCCGCCCGCTCCCACGGCCGTACTGTGCGGCCACTATGACGTTGTCAGCATCGACAACTTTGGCGAGCTGGCCGATGTCGCATTCGACCCCGAAGCCTTGTTGCCACGACTCATCGCCGACCTGGAACGCGATGCGCGCAGCAGTGCCGCCCAGCGCGCGCTTCACGATTTCCAAAGCGGCGATTACCTGCCCGGCCGTGGCTCGCTGGATATGAAAAGTGGCCTCGCCGCCGGCCTGGCCGTGCTGGAACGCTGGGCGACCCAACCCAGCCCACCCGCAAATGTCCTGTTCATCGCCGTGCCCGACGAAGAGGACACATCGCAGGGCATGCGCTCGGCGGTGCAGGCGTTGCCCAAGTTGGCCCAACACTGGAATTTGTCCTTGACCGCGGCGATCAATCTGGACGCTGGTGTGAACTTGAGCCGCGATGATGACGGCCGCGCCGCGTTTCTGGGCAGTGTCGGCAAACTACTCCCCAGCGTGTTCTTCGTCGGCGTGCCCACCCATGCCGGCGCGCCATTTGATGGGGTGAATGCGGCCCTGATGGCGGCCGAGCTCACCCGGCTGGTCGAGGCCAACCCCGATGCCGGCGATTTATCCGACGGCAATAATGCTGCCGAGATGGCCCCGCCACCGGTCACGCTCTACCAGACCGACCGGCGCACGCGCTATGACGTGACCACGCCGGCCACCGCCTGGTGCGCGTTCAACCTGCTGACACACCGGCGCTCGCCCCAGGCCGTGCTCAACACCTTTGTGACGCTGACCCAGGCCGCCATCGCCAATGCCCTCGATCTCATGCAGACCCGTGGAGATCGCTATGCGCTCGGTCTGGGCCTGCCACGGCTTCCCCGGCACTGGCAGCCGCAGGTGCTGACCTATGCCGAGCTGGTCGCGCAAGTGCCACAAGATCGCGTGCAACAGATTCAGCAATCGCTGAGCAGCCACACCCAACTCGACAATATTGCCTACAGTCAGGAGTTGATTGCCAGCCTGGTTCGGGAAGCCAACTTATTGGGGCCGGCCGCCGTGGTGTGTCTGGCCTCGGTGTATTACCCGCTGGTGCAACTCAACGCCTCCCCACACGATGCGGCCTTGCGCACGGCTGTCATCGATGTGGCCGGCGAGCTATCTGCCGCGTGTGGCTACGAGGTGGGCGTGCGGCCGTTCTTCTCCGGCATCAGCGACATGAGCTTTGTGGCCGGCCGCGATGATGCCGAAGGGTTGCGCGCGGTGCAGGACAACACGCCAATTTGGGGCTCGCGGCTCACCTTTGATTACGGAGCCGCCAGCCAGCTAAACCTGCCGATTGTCAACATTGGGCCGTGGGGTCACGACTACCACCAGCGCACCGAACGCGTCCACATGCCCTACTCGTTCGGTGTGGTGCCCGAATTCATCTGGCGAGTGCTGAGTCGGCTCGCAGCTAGCGATTCGCTGCTGGCGACTAACGGCTAACAGCCAGCCGCCCGCAGCTTTCGTTGCTCAGTCTCAGAGAAGTCTCATTTGCCAATTTATCATCGAAGCATGTTGCGTCTTACGCTCGGCTTCGTGCTCCTGCTCAGTTCGCTATTTGCCGCGAACCTGAATACCTTTCAAAACACGGCAAACGCCCAAACCAACCCGCTCGGCAACCCCGACTTCGGCCTGCCCTTCACCACCGACCCTGGCCCCAACACCTGGTTGCTCGGTGGCGGCTACGGCAACAGCACCGGTGGCTATGCGCGGCGGCGCGAGTGGTATGGCGCCGGCCAGGGCATCCACTTTGGCATCGACTTCAGCGCACGCTGCGGCACGCCGGTGGCCTCCATCGGCGATGGCGTCATCATCAAGGTGGACGCGCGCGAGCACGGCAGCGCGCCGCACAATCTGCTGATCGATCATCAAAACGGCTATGCCTCGCTCTACGGCCATTTGCTGGAGCGGCCCAAAGTCTCCGTTGGCCAGCAGGTCAAAAAGGGCGAAGTCGTCGGCCTCACCGGCGATCCCGACCTCACCTGCACCTCGCGGCCACATTTGCATCTGGAGGTTCGCGACCGCACCTTGCGCAAGGCGTTTAACGCGCATTTGCTGATTAATGCCGATTGGGATGCGCTGTCGCTCAGCGGCTCGTTTGGGCGGGGTTTCCAGCGCGATCTGGATGCGCCTCGCAAGTGGCAAAGCCTGTATGACCAGCCTGATATCAATTTTGGCGGCCCGCTCATCAACGACTTTGCCAACACCTGGCCACGCGACTGGCGCTAAGGGCGGGTGTTGAGTTGAAATGATGAAACTAAAACTGTTCATGTACCTCGCCGGTGTCGTCGTTGCACTGGCCGCCTGTGCGCCCCGCACCTCAGCCGCAACACCCACCCAGGCCGCACCCGTCGTCACCTTCGCCACATCTCCCGCCGCCACAGAACCCAGCCCAGCCACACCCGCCGCCGTCGTTGTAGATGCCGCCTCTGCACCAGCCGCCAACAGCCAATTGCCACCAGCAACCACCAACCAAACACCAGCAACCTCCCCTCCCCTCTTCACCCAACTCACCACCGGCGGCTGCTGCGTGCAACCGTTCTTCTCGCCCGATGGCGCGCACGTGCTCTACCTCGACCGGCCCGGCAGTGATGCACCCGTCGGAATCTATGGCGTGCCGATAGCCGAGCCGCTCGCGCAGCCCACGCTGCGCACCGAAAAACTCGGCCCCTTCAGCGCCAACATGGCCTACAGCGTTGATCTGGTCAACGGCCAGACCTTCATCGAAAGTGTAAATGGCACAAATGGCGAGGGCGAGCGCTTTGGGATCAGCAACGGCGGCCGCAGTGTCTCATTCGCGCCGGACAACCAGACCATCGCCTGGACCATCGGTCAGGACGCCGGCAACTTCGATGTGCGCCGCAGTGAGATCTGGGTGGCCAATCTGGACGGCAGTGATGCGAAACGAATCGCCACGCGCTACGGCGGCGGCATCGTGGCCTGGTTCAGCGACTCGCAGCGCATGCTCATCGGTGGCAAGGCCGCGCGGGGGGATGCTGCGCCAACGCTGTCGATCCTGGATCTGCGCGACGGCGCTGTGACTGATTTGTTCTCCTCTGAGCGAATGCGCGGTTATCTGCTCGCACCCGACGACAGCCATATCGTGTTCTTCATCGCACAGGCTCGGGACGAGGCTCTGGACGGCACCTACCTGTTGCAGCTCAGCAGCGTGGTCAGCGGAACGGCAGCGCCACAACCCCAACGGCTCGACTTCTTTGGGGCCTACCGTTGGCGCGATGCCACTCACCTGCTCTACATTCCTCTCAAGCTCAACCTGCCCAGCCACGAGCTGTGGCAATTGGATGTAACCACGGGTCAGAGCACCCTGCTCATCCCGGCCAGTGCCGAGTCACAGTTCAAGGTCGGCAACGGCGATTGGGTTGTCTCACCAGACGGCACCCTGATCACCTACGTCAACGCCCGCGACCGCAACATCTGGCTGGCGAAGCTACCCAGCAATTGAGTTCGGCCACAAGATCATGCACGCGACACGTTTGACGTGCACGTGCACGATTCTGTTGGCCGCAGCTCACGCAAATATAAGCATTGCCACACACGCCAAATGCCTGTAATCTGGCCGGCATGGCACACATTGACGACACTTTGGACACCTCTGACACCCCTGACTCCTCCGACACGTTCGACATCGTCATCATCGGCGGCGGCATCGTTGGCCTGGCCACCGCCCTATCGCTGTCGCAGCGGCATCCCCACTTGGCCCTGGCCCTGATCGAAAAAGAGAGTCACGTGGCCGCGCACCAGACCGGCCACAACAGCGGCGTCATCCACTCCGGCATCTACTACAAGCCGGGCTCGCTCAAAGCCAGGCTCTGTGTCAGCGGCGCGCAACGCATGATCGCGTTTTGCCAGGAGCACAAGCTGCCCTACAACTTATGCGGCAAGGTCATCGTCGCGGCCAGCCAGGCCGAGCTGCCCCGACTGGACACGCTGTTCGAGCGCGGCACGGCCAACGGCGTGCCGGGGCTGAAGATGATCAGTCGCGCGCAATTGTTAGAGATCGAGCCCCATGCGGCCGGTATCGCCGCCATTCACTCACCCGCCACCGGCATCGTCGACTACAAGGCCGTGTCGCGAATGATGGCGGACATGCTGCGCCAGCGCAGCGTGGCCATGCTCATCGGCACCACTGTCACCGGCTTCCAGCGCGCCGAGGGTGCCGTGCAACTCAACACCCAACACGGCCGGGTGACCGCGCGCTATGTCGTGAATTGTGGCGGATTGCACGCCGACCGGCTGGCCGAGATGGCCGGTGCAAAGAGTGATGTGCGCATCGTGCCGTTTCGCGGCGAATATTATTTGGTCAAGCCGGAGCGAGAGAATCTGGTGCAGGGGTTGATCTATCCAGTGCCCGATCCCGAGTTCCCATTTCTAGGCGTGCACTTCACCCGCATGGTCGGCGGCGGCGTCGAGGCCGGCCCAAACGCCGTGTTTGCCTTTGCGCGCGAAGGCTATACCAACGGCAAAATTAACCCCCGCGAGATGTGGTGGAGCCTGGGTTTCAGCGGCTTCCAGATCTTTGCCCGCAAATGGTGGCGCGTCGGTGCGTATGAGATGTATCGCTCATTTAGCAAAGCCGAGTTTGTGCGCTCGCTGCAAAAGCTGGTGCCGGAGATTCGCAGCGAGGACATCATTCGCGGCGGGGCCGGCGTGCGCGCCCAGGCGCTCAGTGCCGATGGCGCACTGGTCGATGACTTCAAGTTGATCGAAACGCCGAACGCACTGCACGTGGTCAACGCACCCTCGCCGGCCGCCACAGCCTCGCTGGCCATTGGCGATTACATTGCCGACCGGGTTCGGATTTCGCTCTAGAGTGAATGGGGAAGGGGTAAAGGGGAATGGGATAGTGCTTCGAACGCTTGAGAGAGTTCGGAACGCTATCCCATTCCCCTTTACCCCTTCCCCACTCTGCCCTTACATCGGCACAATCAAACTGCGATCAAACTCGGTCAGCCGCTCGAACTTGCCGGTCTCGGGATCGTGCCAGTAATCGTCCTCGACGCGCACACCCCAACCTTTCTCGGCGTAATACAGGCCGGGCTCGTTGCAAATGATCGTGCCGGGTTGCAGGGTCTCGTCGGGGCGCGTGCCTTGCAGGCCCATGTTGGGGGACTCATGCACGGCCAGACCAAAGCCGTGGCCGAGGCCGTGGATGTAGCCGGTGCTGGCCCCATAGTCTTTTAGCAGGGTGTCGTGGCCGAACTCGTCAAACATCTCACAGGCCTGGTGGTTGAACTCCCAGGTGAATTGCTGGCCATTGAAATTTTTCTCAGTGGCGTCGTGCACCAGCATGACTTGCTCATAGGCCAGCTTCACCTCGTCGGGCGCATAGCCCAGGCACCAGGTGCGGGTGATGTCGCTGTGATAGCCACCGGGGCCGGCTGGCCAGATGTCGAAGATAATTGTTTTGCCCAGTTGAATCACATCGCTGGGCGTGCCGGCGCTGTGCGGCACACCGGCATCGTGGCCGATGGCAAAGATGCAGTCGTGCATGCTTAGGCCGGCGGCGGCCACCTCACGGCGAATGAAGTTTTTGGCATCGCCGATGGTGAGCGGGCTGCCGTCGGCCTTGACCAGTGTTTCGCCCTCGACCTTGTGGCTTTGCAAAAAGCTGCGCGTGGCCGCGACGACTTGTTCAGTCAGCCGGCAGGCATTGCGGATCAACTCAGCCTCGTGCCGGTCCTTGGTGCGGCGCGCTTCCGAGAGCACATCGCGCTCATACTCAACCACAACGTCGAACTGGCTGTCGGCAGAAATTGCCTTGATGAGTGCACTGGCCTTGCCGATCTCATCGACCCCATAGAACCCAATCCGGCCGGTCACACCCACATCGGCCAGCAGCCGCTTAAGCAATTCCACATCCGCCGCCAGCCGGTCGCCGCCAGTCTGCTTAATGATTTCGGGCAGGTTGTAGGTGGCTTTGTTGATGAGGCGCATGCCAGTTTTGGCGGCCTCGTCGCGCTCCATCGTGCCATGCATCAACACTGGCGTCTCACCCGCTTTGATAACGATGGTGCCGTTGGTGACATGGGTGTCGCCGACGAAATACGTGAAGGCCGTGTTGGCCACGCCCATATTGTCGGGGCCGATGATGACGATGGCGTCCAGATTGCGCGCCTGCATCAACTGAGGAAGATCGGATTTCATGGGGCCAATATTCGCACAGGTGGGGAGAGAGAAGTAGCGAGTAGTCAGTAGCCAGTAGTCAGAACTGCCTATGGCCAGCTTGCGCTGATTCCACCTGTTTTTCTGCACCGTATGGCTTCTTCTTCCACACCGCAAAAAAAATGCGCTTGAGCGTGCTCGACCAATCGCCGGTGCGACGCGGCAGCACAGTGGCACAGGCGTTGCAAGAAACGGTGCAGTTGGCGCAGCGGGTCGGCTCCACCCCCAAGGTGCTCATCGCGCATCTGGCCGGCGAAACCCAGCACATTCGGGTTGGCTCTGGCGGTGTGATGATGCTCAACCACAGTACGCTGAAGGTGACCGGCTACGAGGTGGACGAGATCATCGCCGTGACCCTCACCCAGAACTTTGCAGATCGCGTGCGTTCGTATGAGTTACTGGCTTAAGTCTGTGCTCATGCGCTGTCGTGCGAATCTAACATTCGGCGCAACACGCTGGTTGCGGCTCTGTAGCAATGCCGGACTAAGGGCCGACATGAACCCCTATGCCCAATCCGACTGAATCAGCAGACTCCTTATAATCACGGTATGGCATCTATTAGTTCAGAATTACTCGAGATCTTGCGCTGCCCGTTTTGCGTCAGCAGCTCCACGCGCGTGGCTGGGACCGATCCCGGCCGGCTTACGCTTTTCAAAGACACCTGGCTGATTGAGCCAGAGTTCGGCCGCAAATATCCTATTCGCGATGGCATTCCGATCATGCTCATTGAGGAAGGTGATAAGTGGATCAAAGTGAAGCCCGAAGATTTGCCAGTGCCGCCGCCGGCCGAATAGCCTTTCGTTAGACATCGCATGTGTCGTGATCGCTGGGAGTTGAGGAGTCTCTTCCAGCCATCGCGGCCATGCGCCCATTTGTATTGCAATGAAACTCCTCAAACTACTCACCCTGCTGCTTGCCATCGCCAGCACCGGCCTGTTCGTCATCGCTTCACGGGCCACACCCAGACACATCACCGCCATCGCGGCCATTCAACCCGCGATGAACTTTGCCTATGTGCAAATCGAAGGCGATGTGCTGGCCTACCCCAGCCTTTCTGACGGCTACGTCTCATTTCTCGTGCAGGATGCGGACTCAGGTGGCCAGATCCGCGTGTCGGCTTATCGCGATGTGGTGGAGCAATTGCTGACGCAGCGGCACCTGCCCATGCCCGGCGATCATGTGACCGTTGAAGGCACTCTGCGCGTGCGTGACGACGAGGCCTCGCTGGCGTTGAACATGGCCGAGGGTCTGGCGATTCAAACGCCAGCGGCCCAACCCATCGAACTCAACGCCATCGACGCGGCGCTCCTTGGCGAACGAGTGATGGCAGTGGGTCAGGTGCGCCGGGTGCGCGATATCAGCCCCTCGTTGCGAACCGTGACCTTGCGCATGGGCAGCGGCGTGGCCGAAGTCATGTTGCCGCTCAGCCTGGCCAACCAGTTTGGGCCGATTGCCGAGCTCACGGTCGGCACCTGGATCCGTGTCAGTGGCAGCGTCAGTCAATACCGGGACCTGCGGCAGATTCTGCCTGCATCGGCCGCCGACCTGCAAATCCTCGATGCGTCAGCAATGCCTCAAATTGAACTGCGGCCCATCGCTGCGCTGGGTAAGCCGTTGCTGGGCCAGTGGGTGGCCGTGCAAGGTTTGGTGACCGATCTCAGCCCCTTCAAGCAAGGCATGCGGGTGCAGTTGCAGGACGCCCAGGGCCATCAGATTCTGGCCGTGGTGTTTGATTCAGCCTGGCAGCAAGTGCCGTTCTCACAAACACTGGCCATCAACGACACGATCACCGTGCAAGGCGAGCTGGCCAACTATCGCGGCGATCTGGAGATTGTGCCGGAGCTGGGGTTGGATATGGGGAGAGAGTAGTTAGTAGTTAGTAGTTAGTAGTTAGAAAGTATGGCGGCAATCGTTCCAATCTGACTACTGACTACTGACTACTGACTACTCACTACTCCCTTCCCCCTACTCCTGCACCCACAACTCCACCAGCCGAATCCGCGTGTGCACGGCGTGGCCCTCGGCATACAGCGTGATCGATCGAATGGTGCTCATATCTGGCACCAGCCTCAACAGGTTATCCGAGGTGAAATACGCCCACTGATTCATCGGCTTGAAGATGTGTTTGCTCTGGCGCTCTTTCACCACCCAGTCCGGCAACTCACCCAGCACCGGCACCCCATCAGCATAGAAACCCTGCCGCCAATGCCCTTCGCTGCCGTCGGTGCGCGTGTAGAGCACATCAATCATCAGCGGGCACTCGCTGCCTGTGCCACCGCACACCGGAATTTCCTGGCTGATGATGTTGAAGGCGGTGCGAACCCGCACGAGCCGGTAGTTGCTCACATCCTGATTCACCGTCTGAGTGATGCTAGTTCGGCCTGGCCCCAACCCATCGCCCGTCCGGTTGAGGTCGAGCATCCGGCCACCATTTTGATCCGCGATGCCCTCATCCACCAACGTGATCTGACCCAGCGGCGCGCCGGTCGAGGCCGAGGCACTGACATACCAATTGGCGGGTTCGAGGCTTTGTCGAAAGACAGGATTGCGCACCAGATTACTGGCGGCCAGCATGCGCACCGGCGTCACCAGATTGGTCTGCACATCGCGCACCACTTCCAGCCGCTCGCCCGCCGCCAGGCCCATGGTCAACTGGGCATTGATCAACACCTGCGCCTGGCCGACATAGCCCGTAAATCGCGTGCGCAATTCCTCCACCGCCACGGCATATTCACCCTTTGAGGTGATGATGCTCTCGGCGTGCGGGGTCACAATTTTCAAGGCCAACACGCGATCTGCAGGGTAATCCACCTGAATCTCAATGCGGCCGCGATCCAGATACAAGGTGTAAGCGTCGCCCGAGGAAGACAGATCGAACCGGCGCACGCTCAACTTCTCCAGCCGCAGCCGCGTGCCCGAGTAGAGCTGGACATTGATCTGCTCGCTGCCGTTTTGGGGGTGAATGGTGAGGCCGGCCACTGAATCCAGATCGTTGCCGACCACGATGGTGCTGCCCTCGCCGAGTGGCCGACCGTTCAGATCGACCACACGCGCATCCACCCGTTCCTGCTCGCCGACTCCAAACGTGCTGACGATGCCGGCTTGCAGTTGCACAAATGTAACTGGCGGATCGCTGGCCGTATTAATGAACGAGAGCGCGGCCGTGGGCACGCCAACCGTGATGGCGCAACAAGCGAACAATGAAAATAGCAATACCGCCCACGCCCGCCGCTCTGGCGATCGACTCAATTTTTCACTCCGGCCCACTTCCATCTTGAAACCGAGCCATTCCCCCGCGAGATACTTTCCACCGAGCGCCGGCTTTGCTGATGGCTCACCAGCGTGGCGGCAATCGCGGCGATATCCTCGTGCGGGTGCTCCTCATCCTGCAATAGAAACCGATCTTCCACAAAGCGCGTATCGAACTGGCCGGCCTGAAAACGCGTTGAGGCCAGCAACTGAATGTGAAACGGAATGTTCGTTTTCACGCCCATGATCCGAAACTCGCTGAGCGAGCGACGCATGCGCATGACCGCCTCCGCGCGCGTGTCGCCCCAGCAAATCAGCTTGGCAATCATGCTGTCGTAATACGGCGAGATCGTGAATCCCTCATACACACCGGTATCGACACGAATGCCGGGGCCGGTCGGAAAGTTGATGCGCGTAATGGTGCCGGTGCTGGGCATGAAGTTGGCAAATGGGTCCTCGGCATTGATCCGGCACTCGATGGCCCAACCGGTCTGGGTCACGTCTTCCTGCTTGTAGCGCAGCTTGCGGCCACGCGCAATGCGAATCTGCTCCTTCACAATGTCGATGCCGGTCACGCGCTCGGTAATCGGATGCTCCACCTGCAAACGCGTGTTCATCTCCATGAAGTAATAGTTGCCCTGTTTGTCGAGCAGGCACTCGATGGTGCCGGCGTTGGTGTAGGCCACCGACTGGGCCGCGCGCACGGCCATCTCGCCCATCTTCTGCCGCAGCGCCTTGCTCAGCACCGGCGACGGACACTCTTCCACCAGCTTC